>JBAYMA010000037.1:0-6242 GCA_041663805.1 Candidatus Shapirobacteria bacterium
CAGTCGGTCAAGCCTCTCTTCCCATGCTTTCGAAAAATATTGCTCTAAAAGAATTTCATATTTTTAGAAATACCGTCACTAAAATTTTAGTTCAAAGTTTATTTATTGCCCTACCAATAACTATTCTTATTTTAGTTCAACGTCTTTCTATTATTAGACTTCTTTTTGGTTCTCAACAATTCCCTTGGTCAGCTACTCTTCTTACCGCCAAAATTTTAGCATTTTTAACTCCAGCTATTATTTGTCAAGCCATTATTCAAATTTTAATTCGGTCATTTTATGCCCTTCATGACACTAAAACTCCATTTAGAATATCTTTTGTATCACTTTTTTTTAACATCATTTCCAGTTTTTGTTTTATCAAATTTACTAATTTAGGTATTATCGGTTTAGCTATAAGCGCTACTATCGGTAATATAATTCAACTTGTTGGCTTGCTCTATTGTTTTGTTAAAGCAGTTGATGGTTTTGACTGGATATTAACTCTTAAAAAAGTTAATAAAATATTGTTAGCCTCATTAATTATGGGATTTTCTACTTGGGCTAGTTTAAAATTTTTAGATTTATTTATTTTAGATACCAGTAGAACCCTTAATTTAGCTACAGTTTTCTCTATTTCTAGTATTTTTGGAATTGTTGTTTATTCTTTTGTATCCAAAATTTTAAAGATTGAAGAATTTAGCGAATACCAAAAATATTTTTTCAAATTTAAAGATTTTGTTTTCAGAAAGTAGTCGTATATACTGAATATATGGCTATCAAAAAAGAGCTGTCTCTTTTGCCAGATGCAGAAAATCCTAATTCATTTAGTGCAAGAATATTTAAATGGCTAACTACCGTTGGCCGATGGGTTATTGTGTTTACTGAACTTATAGTAGTTTTAGCTTTTTTATCCCGTTTTTGGTTAGACAGAAAAAATGCCGATCTTTCAGAGGTAATTCGTCAACAGCAAGCTATTTTAGAAAGTACCAAAGATTTTGAAAATGAATTTAATTCATTTCAACAAAGACTAACATTAATCAAAAACTTTTATTCTAAACAACCTCAATATGATCAACAAATAAATTTACTTATTACCAGTACTCCTCAAGATATTATTTATAATAGTCTTTTAATTAATTATGATAAAGAAATTAATCAAACCAAAGCAATTGCTTCATTAACTGCCTTCAAAGAAGACTCTATTATCAATTTTATTACCAATTTAATGGTCAACCCAGAAATTCAATCAGTTAATATTAATCAAATTGAGAAAAAAACCAAGCAAAATAATTATTCAATTTCAATTTCAGTTATCTTTAAAAGTTCTAAAATAAAAACATGATCGGAAAAACTACTTGGACTCAGCTTCAACCACTTTATCGTTATCTTCGTCAACAAGCCGAAAATAAAAAATTTTTAAAATATCTTGAAATTGGAGCAACTTTTAGTTTAATTACTCTATTTTTATTTTTTGCTATTGCTCCAACAGCTTCAGCTATATCTGCTTTGATTGGAGAAATAAATTCAAAAGAATTGAATATTAAAAATATGAAAAATAAAATAACTAATGTATTAAAAGCACAAGAAAATTACGCTCAAGCTCAAGAAAAATATAATATTTTTGAATCAAGTTTTCCCTCTACTCAAAAATTTTATCAATCAGCTTCAAATTTTTCTGCTGCCTCAAAACAATCATCATTTCCTTTAAAACAACTTAAATTTAACTTAAGCGATGATGAAGAATCAACTTTAAAAGAAAAATCTTTTACTGTTTCAGCTCTTGGTAGTGGTCAATATTTATCTGCTTTAGAATTTATCAAAAAAATAATTAATGGTCGCCGTCTTATTGATATTGATTCAATTCAAATTAGTCAACCTGATGAAAATTCTGAAATTCAAACCGCTTCAGGAACAGTTAATTTAAATATTTCTAGTAATTTATTTTTTTTACCCATCTCAAATGAAAAAAAGTAATCTCTCTTTTTATTTTATTTTTATTTCATTCTTTACTTTTATTGCTATTTTTTTTCTTATTGTCCAAAAAAGTTACAACAATTTAATTGGTCCAATTAAATTAGTTGAAAATAATATTTTGATTAAACCTATTGATCCTAATCTTGGATTGGATATCATTAAGGAGATAGAAAACAGACCAGACTATACTGATGATGGTATTTTTGAATTTAATCAAATAGCCAGTCAAAGTGCTTCTGGGGTTAATTTTTAAATATATGAAAACAGAAAAACATATTCCTACTATTTTAGGATTACTCTTTCTTTTAGGAGCTGTTTTTGGTGGTGTTATTTTAACTAAACAAAATTCTAATTCAATTACTAAAGCTAGTGGTAATTGTGAACCAATAAATCCTCAAATTACAAATATTACTTATAATTCAGCTAATATTTCTTTTACTACATCTTCTGATTGTTTAGCTAATATAAGTTTAGACAATAAAACTTTTTTAGATATCAAACCGAAAAGCAAAATCCACTATTTTGAGATTAATTCTCTAAAAGAAAATGATGAATACAGTTTCACTATTATTAGTGATGGTAAAAATTTCTCTTCTGACAGTTTTAATTTTCAAACAGCCAAAAAACCTCAAAAAAATATTCCTTCTTCAAATTTAGCTTGGGGAAAAACTTTAACTCCAGAAAAAAAACCAGCCACTGATGCTATTGTTTATTTAAATATTCCTGGAGGATCACCTTTATCGGCTTTAGTTACTTCCTCTGGAAATTGGAATATTTCTCTATCAACCAGCTTTAATGAATCTCTAACTGATTGGTTTACTCCTGCTAGTAATATTGAGGAAAGTATTGTTGTAATTTCATCTGGATATAATCAAACTCAAATAATTAGTAATACTTCTCGTAACAATCCAGTTCCTGATATTATTTTAGGTCAAAATAATTTTTCCTTACCTGAAAATATTGAAAATTCCAACAATGAAAGTCTTATTACTACTAACAATGATTTATCAGTCAATAAAACATTAACTATTTCTAATCCTAAAGATAATGAGTCTATCTCTAGTAAAAAACCTGCTTTTTTTGGAACTGCTTCTCCAAATTCTAATTTATCTGTCAAAGTTGAATCACCGATAGTTATTACTGATAAAATTCAAGTTAATAATGATGGCAGTTGGAATTGGTCTCCACCTCAAGATTTAACTCCAGGAGAACACACTATTACTATTACTACAGAAAAAGATGAAATTATTAGTCGTAAATTTATAGTTTTAGCTGCTGAAAAAGAACCTAGTTTTAGTGCCTCTAGTTCAGCTATTATTACCACTCCAACTCCTACTATTACTCCAACAATTATTGTTACCTCAACCCCTACCGCAACTAATACTCCTACTAAAATCAAATCCAGTAATCCTAGTACGACTTCTGGTGTACCTAAAACTGGAACATCCTTACCAACACTTTTATTAATCTTTTTTTCAATTTCTTCTGTTACTTTTGCTTATGTTTATAATAAAAAATCCTGATTTTGATATCATATCTTATGGTTGCAAAAAAAAGATTTAATTATTTTGCCATTTTTGAATCTCTTCGTCCTATTCAGTGGATTAAAAATTTAAACCTTTTTGCGGCAGTTATTCTTAATGGTCAACTTTTCAATGTTGTTGTTTTTTCTAAAAGTGTTTGGGGTTTTATAGTTTTTTGCATGTTATCTTCATCATCATATTTGATTAATGATCTTGCTGATGTCGAAAAAGATCGTCTCCATTCTGTTAAAAAGTTTAGACCAATTGCTCGAGGTGATGTCGATCCAGCTGTTGCTATTTTCTTTGCTTTTTTCTTACTTTTTACTGGTCTTTTTATTTCTCTTTTTATTAATTTTAGTTTTTTTGTTATCTCTTTAGTTTTTATTTTGCTTCAATATGCTTATTCATTTTTTCTTAAGAAAAAAGCAGTAATAGATATTATTGGTATTGCCTTTTTCTTTATTATTAGAGCTTATGCTGGCGAATTAGCTACTGGTTATCATTTGCCAGTTTGGATTATGTTAGCCGTAATTTTCCTATCTCTCTTTTTGGCTAGTGGTAAACGTCGTAGTGAATTAGATAATAGTGGAGTAAAAACCAGAAGTTCGCTGGCTGGTTATGGTAAAACTTTACTTAATTTTTATACCAATATGTTTGCTGTTGGTACTCTTATTACTTATGCCATGTTTACTTTTTTTGAAGAATCAGTCAATTTTAATGGATCTGGTGTTTTACACCAATTTCTTTTAGAAAATTTTCCTAATGCCTTAGATCGAAAATGGTATATGATTACTCTTTTACCAGTAATTTTTGGAATTATGCGTTATGGCCAAATTATTTTTGAAATGCAGGAAGGGGAAAGACCTGAAAAGGTGATTGCTACTGATATTCCCTTACTTCTGTCTATTTTGCTTTGGGGTTTGATGATGATAACTATTGTTTATGTTATCTAAATTTAACCACTCTTTTTTATGAATCAAAAATTTTTTCAAAAACATAAGTTTCTTTTTTGGCAACCAACTAAAGATTATTTAAAAATATTTGATCATTCTGTTTTTGGAGAGATTGGCTTAATAATTTTAAATTATTCAATTTGGGTATTTTTCTTTTTCATTTCATATTTACTTATTCGTTATGATATTAATTTTTTTGGTCGTCTTTTTTTAATTACTCTTGTTGCTGAATTTATTGAAAGGTATCTTAAAAAACAAAAAATTTGGATTCGTCCTATGTTTCATCGTCGTTCCGTCGCTCCAAATGGTTTAGTTAATTCTTGGTATTATTCTGGTTCTTTTCCATCAGGTCACACTATAAAAATGGTTTATTTTTTATTATTTGTTATTGTTACTCAAGTTATTTCAATACCTTTATTTTTAGCTATAACCATTCCCTTACTCACATTTAGAGTTATCACAGGTTTTCATTATCCAATTGATATTCTTGGTGGTATTATTTTTGGTTTAATTCTTTGGTTTTTATCAAAAGGAATAATTTTTCCTGATTTTTTAAATAATTTTATCCAACCAATTTTTAACTTCATTTTTGGTTTATGAATTTATTATTAAGTGATTTTCATTTTATTTTTATTTGGTGGCTGACTATTTTTGGATTAGGTTTAGTTAGTTTACCGATTATTAGTGTTATTTTTAATAAATTTTGGGATAGTGGTTATATTTTTTCAAAAACCTTATCAGTCATTGTTATTACTTATTTAATTCTAATTTTTGGCATTTTCAAAATTCTTCCTTTTAATTTGTTTTCTCTTTTTTTAATCATTTTTTTATTTATTATTTTTGACATATTTTTTCTTTGTCGAAATAAAAAATATTTACTTTTTATTCAAACTGTTAAACAAAAATATAAAACTTTTATTTTTGAAGAAATTTTATTTTTAATTATTTTAGTTATTTGGTCCTTTATCCGAGGTTTTACTCCTAGTATTGAAGGTCTAGAAAAATACATGGATTGGGGCTTTATTAATTCAGCTCTTAGATCAAATTATTTACCTCCTCAAGATATGTGGTTTTCTGGTTTTACTATTAATTATTATTATTTTGGTCATTTAATTTTTGCTGTTATCACTAAATTATCAAATATTTCTTCCGCTATTACTTACAATCTTTCTATTGCTACTATTTGTGGACTTACTTTTGTTAGTTCTTTATCTCTCTCTTCAAATTTAATTTTTTGTCTTTTTAAAAAAATTAATATCAAAAAAGTTATCTTAGCTGGTTTAATTTCAGCTTTATTACTTACTTTTGGTGGTAATCTTCAACCAATCTATAAAATTGCCAAATTAAATTACACTCAAAAAAATCTCGACAAAGCTATAAGTTTGTATTCTTATCCTGATGCTACTCGTTTTATTGGTCATGATCCTGATACTGAAGATAAAACTATTCATGAATTTCCTATTTATAGTTTTGTTGTTTCTGATCTTCATGGACACATGAATGATATTTTTATTATTTTATTTTTCCTAAGTTTTTTATTTGTTTCTTTTCTTACAGTTACTAAAATTTTTGATTGGAAATTTATTATTTTTTCTGGATTTATACTTTCGATTTGTTATATGACTAATGCTTGGGACTTTGCCATCTATGGACTCATGCTAGCTATTTTTAGTTTATTAATAAATTTTAAAAAACATGGCTTTGATAGTTTAACTAAAACTATTCTTAATGGTAGTTTAATTATTGGTTGTTGGTATTTACTTTCTCTTCCATTTTCTCTTAATTTCACTCCTATGGTAGAGGGAATTAA
>JBAYMA010000038.1:0-6210 GCA_041663805.1 Candidatus Shapirobacteria bacterium
ATTCAAAAATTCCAATATTGATTGGAGCAGGAATTCATTCAAAAAAAGATGTAGAAGTATCTCTTAAATTGGGAGCAAAAGGAATTTTGATATCTTCTTATATAGTTAAAAGTAATGATCCGGAAAAAAGATTAGAAGAATTGGCGAAGTGTTATAATTTATAAGTAATATGGCATCAATAGATAATTTATTAGTATCACTTTTAGTTGACGAAGTTGTTGGTGGTTTTATAGTAACTATCCCCCCTGGTCATGTTGGTTGTATTTATAGTATTTTTAGAGGAGTTTTAAAAAATGTATGGCATCCAGGAATGCATTTTAAAGTACCAATAATTCATCGAGTTAAACTTTTTAATGCTCAATTGATTGAATATACTATTGCCAAGGATATCTTTTTGAAAGACAACAAAGAAATTATGGGAGATGAAATAATTAATGCGGTAACAGCAGATAATAAATTTGTGGCGGTAGAAGCAACTGTTTTGATTAAATTAGACACTGAAAGATTGCCAGAAATTTGGCAAAATATTGGTGAAAATTTTGTGTCAAAAGTGGTTCGACCTGTTACTAGAAGCCGAGTTAGAAAAGTTTTAACTAATCACACCTTGGTTAAGGCTTTATCAACAGACAGAAGTATTATTGAGGATGAAGTAAGAGAAGAATTAAGAGAGTCTTTAGCACCACATGGTTTACATGTAGATAATTTTTATTTAAGTTCATTAACCCCAATTGAAGGTTGGCAAGTTACTGATGGGGATTTACCAAGAGTAGAATTTAATCCGGTTTCTCCACCTATCCAGCAAGAGTCAAATACCAACAATGATTTAGGTCAGCGCAATTAAGTGATTTGAAAGCTGAGTTTAGAGTTGAAAAACTACTAGTAACATCATCAAAAAGAATAATATTTGGAGGAATTTTGGAAATATTTAAAACAAAAGCATCTTTGAGATTATTTTGTCTTAATTCATGGTTTTTAATCTGAGCTTGAGTCTGAGTATATTTAGTTCGAATAATAATTCGATCAGAAAATGACAATTTTAACTTAGTAGCTAATTTTTGACCAAGTAAATTAGATTGATTAAAACCCCGCCAATTTTGACGAGATTGATAAAGTGGAATAGGAATTAAAACAAAATTATTTTTTTGCCAATAGTATAAAAGATGAGGAAATTTTAGAGTAATTTGAGAGACCATAAGAGAAACTAATTCATCAACGATATCAGTTACAAACTGATATTTTAGTTGTAATATGGCTTTTTTAACAATAGATTCATATTTAAACAAGCTAATACTTCCCTCTTTTGGTGGTTTATCAAAGTGTTTAATAGAATTGTTTTTTTGAGAACTAAGACAAATAGGACAAATATATTTACCTATTTTTTGGCAATTTAGACATTTTTTGGGAAAAATAAGATCGAGAATAAGAGACATAAATCAATTATAAAACCTCTCTGTCGATAAATCGACATCTCACCTTAAAAAAAGGGAGAAATCTATAAAAAGATGATTTTTGGGGGTAGATTTGGTACAATACTGACTCTGGGGATGTATTGCATCGACGGAGTACGAACTTTAAAAAACTGCAAGCCGACTTTAATCCATTGAGTCGTTAAACAGGATTAAAACAAAAATGCTAAGTCAAAACTTAGTGCTTTAGCAACTGATTTTTCCAATTATATTGGTATAATCGTTGCTCCAACTTACACTACTGCGCAAGCTTTAGCTTAAGAAAGCCATTGGTTAATCTTCTATTCTAAGGGTGATTAATCAGTGTAAATTAAATTAGAATGCTATTTTTAAAATCTCGATTTTTTAAAGATAAAAGCGAGGGGTAATGCCCTCAATAATCGATACGATAACGCTTCTGGTAAATTCTAGCTGTTATCGGTGTAAGAGAGAGTTTATCTAAGCTTGTAGAGGTTTTTTATAGTCTGCTTTCGGACCCGAGCTCAATACTCGGCATCTCCACTATTTTAAGGATTTTTGAATTTCTCGGGCTTTAATTTTTTCGCGCTTTTCATATTTGCGCATTTTACGACCAATACCAATTTCAACTTTAAACCACTTCCCTTTTAAGTGAATCGCTATCGGAATAATCATATATTTTTGATGTCGAAAACTGATTAATTTAGCAATTTCTTTTTCAGATAAAAGTAATTTTCTTTCAATAAAAATATCAGGATTAATAATTTCTTGAGAAGAATATTTGTATTTAGAAATTTTAAGATTAAAGAGAATTGGTTGACTATTAATTACTTCAATACGGGCATTAGTAAATTGAGGAGTTTGAACACGCAAAGATTTGGCGTCAGCGCCAGTTAAGGCGATACCGGCATCAAATTTTTCGGTAAACTCGTAATCACGAGAATCTTTGTTGAAATAACGCATTGGTGGATTATAAACTAATTTTGTAAATTTTTTGGTCGGAGGCGAGAAAGTAAATTGTTTTATTGACAGAATCGATAGTTAAATCAACAATTTTAAATTTACTGAGGTTAAATTTGGAATTTAATTCTCCGGTTTTTTTGTAGACATAAATAAATTTTGAATCATCAACAAAAGCTAAAAAATCACTATCAGCATCGGTATTTAGTAAACTGGCTTTAGAAAAACTGGTAGTTTGTTTGGTTCTAAAATTGTCTTTTACTCCACTTAAGTAGGGTGTAATTTGGCCAGACTCAGATAAGATCCAAACTTTACCATCAATACTCAAAGAATTAGAACCAATATTAAGTTTGGTGCCATCTTTAAGCCAATTTTGAGGTGCGGAAAAACCAGAAGAATTGGGAACAAATTTCCAAATTGATTGATTAGAATTATCGACAACATATAAAGATCCATTCCAAAATTGAATATCAGTAATTTTTAAAGAAGATTCTAATGGTTGAAAATCAATTTTTAAAGAAAGATCATTCTTTTCAACTAAATTTAATTGATTATTAGACAGAAGATAAAAATTATTATTATCAACTAAAATTTTAGTACTAGATTTAATTTTATCGGAAATAATGATATTTTTAGTAGATTTTTCTTTAGGATTAAGAACATCAAGACGGCCTTTAATTGAATCTAGTAAATAAAGATTTTGTTTAAAAAAAATAATTTTAGAAAATTCTGGCTGGCTGACAATAAAAGAAGTATCATAAATAAATTCGGGACTAAAATTATCATTATCACCGGTTTGAGATAAAACACCATCTACTTGAGACTTAAATTGAGAAATTTCTGATTGATGAATATTTAGTTGAGACATTTTATTAATAATTTCTTGTGATTCTTTAGCAGTTTGATAGGCTGTTTCTATATTTAAACTTTTGATAACAGAAATATTATTAAGTTTTTTTTCTAATTCAGTTTTTAAGGTTTGATATTGGGTTTCAGTTTTGATCAAACTATTTTTGCGATAACCAAAATAAGAACTAACCATTAGACCAATAATAAGTAATAAAGCAATAATAATTTGAATTTTTTTATGATTGCTAATTTTGATTTTTTGCTGATGATCAACAAAAATAGGGTTTTTTTGTTGATCTATTGGTGAAACTAAATATTCTGTGGAATTGGTCTTTTCGATTTGATCATCAGAAACAGTTAAAGTATCCGAAATATTCACATTTTCAATATCTTCGTGAATTTCAATTAGAACAGCAGAAAGTTGATCTTGATTTTCAAAAGAATAAAGAAGAGATAAAAAATTTTCTTCAACATTCTGAATATTTTTATCAACCAAAATAGTTTTTATTTTATTCCAAGTAATTTTGTCAAAAAAATCGAGAGTGTTAATTAAAAGACGATCATTCGGATTAATTGGACCAGAAATAGTCTTAACTTGATCATTTTCACCTGATAAAATTTGGCTAATTTGGGAATCTCTTTGAAGAATAACTTTACCATCACCGAAAGAAGCAATAAAAACTTGATCATTAGAAACGACAACCAGAATTATTTTTAATTGATAATTGAAATAGAGGGGATTTTTAGTAATAGAATCAAGAGTATTTTTAAGATTAGTACTAATATTGTCAATTAAATCGCTAGAAAAATAGCTTTGATTAAGCTCGAAGATAAGATCGTGACCAATATTAGTAGAATTCTCAGAATCTTTAGCTTCGATATTAATTAAACCAAAAAGATGACCTTTAGAAGTTTTGAGTTGGTCATCTGGTTCGTTTTCCCAATATTGAGACCAACTACCAGTTGTATTTTTCCCGATAAAAGAACGACAAATAAAATGCATTACTTAATGATACTACAACAAAAGTAAGATCAAAAAAATCAAAATTCCAGAAAATATTAAATGAATAAAAGAAAAGGAAATTAAAATTGGATTAAACTTATCGTGAACATTTTTAGACATGGAAGTTACCTGTTTAACAACAATAAGGGCAAAAATAAAATAAAGAAAAGAACAAGCAATAAAAAAGAATTTTTGAACTAAAAGAAAATATGGCATTAAATTATTTAAGTTTGTCATAATTCAGAAACTTCCCTTATTTCTTGGAGAACCTTAATAACTTTACTTGGATTAGGTACATCTTCAAAAACTATTTGATTAATTTCTGAAGCAGTTTGGATAAGTACAGTACCGTAATTGAAAAAAGTACCAAAAATACCTTTAACTGATGAAGAAGTATCTTGAATCATGTTTATATCTGCTTCAGCAAAATGCTTATTGAGCATATTATTAAAATCAATATCAACTAAACGCTTATTAGTAACAATAAAAACATTAAAATACCAACTTAAAAATTTTTCAAAAACATAAATAAAAGTAATTAAATACCAAAAAAGGATAGAAACAAATTGGTAATTGAAAGGTAAAGATTCTAAAACATTTAAAAACCTTAAAATAGATGGAATAAAAAGCATGGCAATAGAAATTAATATCCAAGAAAAATTAGTTACCCAGTGAGGTCTGATGGCTAAAAGAATAGATTCATCTTCATTTCTTTCTGAAAAATCAAAAGTTTCAGGATTAACAATAAAAGAAGATAAAGGACTTTTGGTGTGACCTAAAATATCATATATTTTATCCTTAAATTGAATTTTTTTTATTATCTTTATTTCTGGTTTAAAATCTTTGGTTTCTTTTTCTATAATAGGAGTCACAGTTGGAATTGATTCCTCTTTAGCTTCGATGATTAAATCATCTGGAGCAATGGTATCTAAATCTTTAGAACGATTCATTGTCTATATTTTATCAGATTAAAACTCACCTGTCCTTCGGACATCATCCCTTAAAAAGGAATACTAAAAATATCTATCTTTTTTCGACATTATAAAGAGGGCCGACAATAGCAATATTGGCTGGAGCACGAGAATTAAAATAGGTTTTAAAAGTAGGACCATCAAAACTAACAGAACCAGCATCTCCAGAGAGGTTTATTTGAGTGGTTTGTCCAGAATTTTTATCCCAAGAAACAGAAACAGAATTAATAAAATTGTAAGGAGTGCCACCACGATTTTTTAATTCTTGTTTGACCTGATCTGTACTCCAACCACCTTTATCAGGTTGGGCTAAGTGACTATTAATTGAACTATCTTTTTGGGATAAAAGAATGGCATTAACAATATCAGCAATTTCACTAGGTTTTAACCAAGCAGATTTATTATATTCGGCTCTCCAACCTTGAGCTGAATAAAAACAAGGAGAGTCTTTGTCATAAGCTTTATTTTGTAAATCTTCAAAAGAATTAATATCACCAGAAGTATCTCTGGTTCGTTTAGTCCAGCCAGTAGGTTTCCAACCAACATCAGAAGAGGTATAGGTATAACCCCCAGCAGTGGAAGCAAACCAAGCAGTGACAACTTGACCACCTTGAGTAATAACTTCACCTTCAGTGGCTTTTACGGCCTGTTCCCATTGACCACCTTTATTACCACCTTTGTAAACTTGACAAGCTTGAGTAGTACAAATTTCATTGGCACCACTATTAGTGTAAGCAAAAGCATAAGAACGAGCAGCAATAGCTTGAGCTTTAAGAGCTTCAATAGGCCAACTTTCTGGAACTTCGTAAATACCAAGTAAATATTGTTCTAAGAGCATTGATCCATAGCCTTTGACGTTGATAGTAATGTTAGGTTTTTTTTCAAAATTGACATTATTGAAATAGGCATTCAAAATGTCATGATAATTTTGACCAGCATTAGCTCGACCATAGGCACCATATTGATTGAGACCAACATGATGGGGAATCCCAAAGGTAAAAAA
>JBAYMA010000039.1:0-6167 GCA_041663805.1 Candidatus Shapirobacteria bacterium
TCCCCAACCTTTAGGATTGGAACCACCTTTTACTTTTCGAGAACCAATAACATAGTCATAACCTTCTTCTATAGCTTTCAACATAACTGGAATGGTTTCTGGTGGGTGTTGAAAATCACCATCAAATTCAAAAACAAAATCAGCGTTTAATTTATCAATAGCATATTTAAAACCTTTAAGATAAGCCGCCCCAATACCATCTTTACTAGTTTCAGTTAATAAAAAAGTATTATCATATTTTTTAGCTTCTTTTTCAACAACTTTACCTGTACCATCAGGAGAATTCCCATCAACTACTAAAATTTTCATTTGCCAATCATCAGTTAAATAGTTGATTTTATTTTTAATATCAACAAAAGTTTTGGTATTCAAATATTCAATCATTCGACCAATATTATCGGCTTCATTATAAGTAGGAATTACAATAACAACTACTGGTTTTTGGCTAATTTTTGATGTCATATAAATTTAGTATAGCGTAAAATGGTAAAATATCTTCATGAAAATTGATATTGTAACCTTATTTCCAAAGATGTTTGAATCGCCTTTTGCGGAAAGTATTATAAATCGAGCAATTAAAAATAAAATAATTGATTTAAAAATACATAATTTAAGAGATTTTGCTATTGATAATTATGGATCAGTAGACGATAAACCATTTGGCGGAGATGTAGGGATGCTAATTAGAGTAGAACCTGTTTTTAATGCTTTAGAAAAAATTAAAAATGAAAATAAAGATTATAAAAATAGAAAGATAGTTTTAATGTCGGCGAGTGGGAAAAAATTTGACCAAGAAAAAGCTGAAGAACTGGCAAAATTAGATAATTTAATTTTAATAGCTGGACATTATGAAGGTTTTGATCAAAGAATTTCTGATTTTATGATAGATGAAGAATTATCAATTGGTGATTATGTTTTGACTGGAGGTGAAATTCCAGCAATGGTAATAATTGATGCTGTATCTAGATTAGTCCCCGGAGTATTAGGTAAAGATGAATCAAATAAAATTGAAAGTTTTAGTCAAAGGTCTATTGAAGGTAAAATTGTAAGAACAATAGAATATCCTCAATATACTCGACCACAAGAATTTATGGGGAAAAAAGTTCCAGAAGTTTTAATAAGTGGTGATCCAAAAAAAATAAAAGAGTGGCAAATAGAACAAATCAAAAAACAATTAGAAAAAAGAGAAAGTAAGTAAGGCAATTCCAAAAAGAGCGATAATAAGATATTCAATAACAATTGAAAGATGTAAATCACCTCTTTTATAGTGATGAATTAAACTCCAAAAAAAATAACTAGCACTTAAACCATAAACGATTAGACGTTGATTATGGGAATTAAAGCCAGCAAAAAAATAAAGAATTAGACCGACTAAAAAAATAAAACCAAGAAAAATATACTCTAAGGGTTTTTGTTTAATTTCTTTTGGAATAATCATATTTTAAAAAATAGCTCCTTGTTGAGTGTAAAGCATAAATAAAAGAATAACTAAAAGAAAACCAATGTGGCCAATAGAAGAACCAGTCATGCGATGAATATTTTTTTTGAAGGTAATAAAACCATCGATAAATAGAACAACAATTATTAAAGAAAAAATAATTAGACCAATAATTTTACTTAATAAAAGTGGACTAAGATATTTAGTTTGACTTTCAGATAAAATCTGAGCATTATTAGTTTCAGAAATTGATTGAGGTATAGGGGTAATTGGAGTTAAATTTGTTTTGGTAGCTATAGTATTTAAAGGAGTAGCAAAATGTTGGACTACTAAAGTAGTTTTAACCCCACCTAAAATACCATTGACAACGCCAATACCAATTTCTTGATATTTATTATTAAGCAAATTATCCCGATGGGTAGGAGAATTCATCCAAGCTTTAATAAGTGAATCGGTATCATAGAAATCACGAGCTAAATTTTCGCCAGCAACTGAATATTTATAATTAACATTTTTGAAAAAATTCCAAGGAGGAGTACCAGTAGGAGAAGTATGAGCCCAATAATTATTAGCAAACATATCTTGAGCTTTTTGAGTGGCTGATTCGGATAAAACAGAATTATATTGAAGAGGCTCTAAACCATTTTTTTGACGTTCAATATTAGTTTGATCGAGAACTTTTTGAGCAGTGATTTCAGAAGAATAGCCTAAAATACCTGGTTTAGCCAAACTAACAAATTTAATAACTGATTGATTAAAAAGATAAAAACCAACCAAAAGGAATAAAAAATAAGGTTTTAAAATAGAGGCACGATGATTATTTTTTTCCTGAGGAATAAAGAAATTAGACCAAAAGTATTTCACAATTTATATTATAGAATACTTATGATTTTTTAGGTAGACAAAATTTTTGAAAAAACTTTATTTTTAATATTTTATTAAAAATAAAAAGACCAATTAAAATCCCAGCTAAATCAAATAAAGTATCACGAAAACGACCAGTACGACCGAAAATAAAATATTGATGAATTTCATCACTTAAACCGTATAAATAGGCAAAAATAATAGATAAATTATATTTTTTAAAACCAAAAAATAGAAAAATGGCAAGGACGGCATATTCAATAAGATGAAAGGTTTTTAAAATAGCAAAACGAAGCCAATAAGAATCACCACCAATACCAGTAGTTTGTCGGGAAGAAAAATAAAAAATAATACCCATCCAAATAATTGCTGGTAAAAAATGAATTAGTTTTTTCAATGTTTTTTAATTTTAGTAATAATTAATGGAGTTAACAAGAGAAGACCACCAGAGATAATAAAAATAAGAGGTAACCAATTTTGTTTGGTCTTAGTACTTTCGATAGTAGTGTCACCTAAAACTAGACCTGATGTAGGAGTAGGTGTGGGAGTATCTTCTACAATATTTTCTTCTATAGGAAGAAAAACAACAGAAGCGGTGGCCTCGGTTGATGATTCATAACGATTAAGATCTGGAGTGGGAGTTGAGGTTGGAATAATGGTGGAGGTAGGAGTAAAACATGAATCAACATTTGGTCCATTTTTAGAAATTTCAGCCTTACACCAACTACCATTAACTTTTGACCAACTTCTTTCTAATTCATAAGATCCTTTGTTGTAACCATATTCATCGATATTTTTTTTATTATTATCAAATAAAACAACTTTATCACCATCATCATTATTTAAAAAACTAGAAAATTCAAAAACTGAAAAATTTTTAGCTTTAATTAAAAGATCTGGAATACTTTTAGTAACGGAAGAACTATCACCAAGTTTCCAACCAACCAATTTAACATCAAAATCGTTTTGATTATAAATTTCTATCCATTCTATAGAAGAATAAGGCATAAATTCAGTTAAACTAATACCTGAAGTTGGATTGACAATAATTGGATCAATAATTGGTGTGGTGGGAGTAGAAATTGGAGTAGTGATAGAAGTACTAACACAAGTATTAGTTGATTCTGGAGCAGTACTAGCAACACCTTTGGTGTATGTAAAATTATCAATTAAATTTTTATATTGGTCATAAAGATAAATAGTATCCCAAGGACTAGAGTCATTTAACCAACCTTTGTTATGAAAAAAAATTTGATATGAATTTGGAGAAAGACAACCCGTAAGACTAATACTATCTTTACTATTTGAATTATCAGTAAAATCTCTAAGAACCCAATTAATTAAATTAATATCACTACTTGTATTATTAGTTAATTTAACCCACTCTGGATCTGAATTGGAAGAAAAATCACCAATTTTAACAATTGGGTCGACGGCGAAGACGGGGTTAGTAAAAATTAAAAAAAACAAAAATATTATAAAGACCACAAATTATTCTAGTAAATTATTGAGTTAATTTGTTGAGGGAAATATCAATCTTTTTAAGGGTCTTTTCTTTACCTAAAATAGGCAAAACTTCAACTATAGGTAAAGTAAAAGGTGAACCACAAATAGCAATTCGTAAAACCATAAAAAATTGACCCGTATTCCAATTATTAGTTTTTATAAGTTCTAATAATTTAGTTTGTAAAACAGTAAATTCAAAACTTTCCAAAGAATTTAATAAATCTTTGATACTAATTAAAATTTCTTTGGCTAAACTTAATTCTATTTTCTTTTGAATAAATAAATCAGAACTATAATTAACATCTTCAAAAATAAAGTTAGTCATTTCAGTAGCCGATTTAAGAGTAGAAATACGTTCCTTTAAAAGTGGAATAAGATTATTTAAGGTTTGAGTGTCAGATCTAGGGATAAAAGGTTTTAATAAATCAAATAATTCTTGATTTGTTTTTTGACGCAAATAATAACCATTAAAATAAGCTAATTTAGTTCGATCAAAAACAACTGATTTTTTGTTGAGTTTGTTAACATCAAAAGCTTTAACAAATTCATCGAGAGTAAAAAATTCACGTTCATCACCAGGATTCCAACCTAAAAGCATCAAAAAATTGAGTGTAGCTTCAGGAAGATAACCTTCTTCTAAAAATTGTCGGGCTTGAGTAGATCCTTGTCTTTTACTCATTTTACCTTTTTGTTCTCCTTCGGCTAAAAAAACAGAAAGATGACCAATAGCAGGCATTTCCCAACCAAAATATTGGTAAAGTAAAATATGTTTAGGAGTAGAAGACAACCATTCTTCACCACGGAAAATATGAGTGATATCCATTAAATGATCATCAATAATGGAAGCAAAATGATAAGTAGGAATACCATCATTTTTGATTAAAACTTGATCATCAATTTCGTTAGTATTAAATTTGATTAAACCACGAATAATATCAGTAAAAGATAAAGTTTTATTAGCTGGAATATTAAGACGAATAGTATAAGGAATTTTTTGATCAAGATTTTTTTGAATTTCTTCTTTAGTTAAAGAAAGACAATGTTTATCATATTTAGGTTGTTGATGATTAGTTTTTTGAGATTCACGAACTTGTTCTAATCTTTCTTTGGTACAAAAACAATAATAAGCTAAACCTTTGTCGAGTAATTCTTTAATATATTTTTGATAAATATCGAGACGTTGAGTTTGAAAAAAAGGACCTTCATCCCAAGTAATACCATAAGCCTTAAGATCGGCCATAATTCTATTTTCTGATTCGGAAACATAACGTTTTTGATCAGTATCTTCGATACGTAAAATAAATTGACCACCATTTTGGCGAGCTAAAGCATAACTATAGAGAGCAGTTCTAATTCCACCAATATGTAATTCCCCTGTTGGGCTAGGAGCAAAGCGAGTACGAACATTTTTTGTGTCGATCATGGCTAATTTTATCATTTATAGTGTAAAATATTTTTATGTCTCTTACTCAAACTGCCTATACAAGTCGACAAGTAATAAAATTTGGAGGAAGTGGTTTAATAATTTTTGTTTTTCTTTGGACAGTAATTAGTACTGGATATAAATTATATATTAAAGCTCACCCACCTTATATAGCCCCAACAGCAAAATATGGAATATTACCTAAAAATACTTTCCCAGAAAAACTGACTGAACAAAAAACCTTCAGTTTTGAATTACCCAATGATGTAATTCCAACCTTTAAAGATCAAGCAAAAGTTTATGTAATTTATAGACCAAACACAACTTTTTTAGCATTAGAAGAAGATACAAAAACAGCGATTGACTTTGGATTTGAATCTAAACCAACAGAAATAAAACCAGGTATTTATGAATTTAAAAATGATACTTTGAATAGAACTTTAACAGTAAATGTATTAGATGGTGATTTTAAAATGACTTATCCATATACTTCAGATCAAATGCTTTTAGAACCTAAAAGTATGCCTAAAAAAGAAGAGGCTGTTAATATTGCTTCTTCTTTTTTAGAAAAAGGTAACAAGCTTACAAGTGATTTAGATGAAGGAGAAAAAAAAGTTAGTTTTTGGCAAATACAGGGAACTGGTTTAAAAGCAGTTAGTTCTCAAGCAGAAGCCAATGCAGCTAGAGTTGATTTTTATCGAAAAAATTTAGATGATTTTAATTTAGTATCAACAAATTATGGTCAAGCTTCGGTGTCAGTTTTAGTATCTGGATCTGATGTTGAAGGAAAAAGAGTAATTGAAGTTAATTTTAAAGATATTACTATCGATAGGGAATCTTTCTCAACTTATCAAATAAAAACAGCCCAAGAGGCTATAAATGATTTAAACAATGGGAATTATTGGACGGCAGTTGATGTAAATAATAAAAATGTAA
>JBAYMA010000040.1:0-5492 GCA_041663805.1 Candidatus Shapirobacteria bacterium
AGAGCAATTTGAAAAGTGTCAACTTTATTTTTAGTATTTTCTAAAAAATATTTAAATTCAAAATCAAAAAGTTGATAATCACCAAAAATAAGTAATATTTTTTGATTTTGACTATTAGAAGAACTGAAATAAACTTCAGTTTGATTATTGAGAGAAACTACATTTTGAGGTGAGACAGAAGAAAAAGACAAACTACCAAAACTATTGGGTAAATAGATAGTAGTGTCGGAATTATAATTTGGATTAAGATTTTGATTTTCTGGTAAGGCAATTTCCCAAGTATTGCCTTTATGGGTAGCTAAGGAAGAAATAGAATAATTTAAATTAAATTTAGTTATTTTATTTTTACCAACATTAGCTTGATTAAATTTTAAATAAATAGTGGTTTTGTTGTTTTGTTGATCAATTGTTTGGACAATATTACCTAAATTATCTGATCCAATAATATTTTGGATTTTGTCTGAAGATAAGGTAACTTGGTATTCTTTGGGATAAATTTGAGAGAGATTATTAGTAAGTTGAATTTCTTGAAAAACATTAGCGTTACCGTATAAATCAATTTGATATTTGGTATTTTGATTAATTTGAAATTCGTCGGCAGCAAAAACAGTTTTGGGTAAAAGTAAAAATAAAAAAAGATTTAATAAAAACATGAACTTATATTAATATATCATTGATTTACTTTATTGACTTCGGGTATTGTTCGTGTAAGATTAATCTATGGCAACAATATTATATAAAAGACAAAAACAAATATTAGATTATATTAATAAGAGTATTTCCAAATATAGTTGTGCTCCAACTTTGACAGAAATAGCCCAACATTTGGGATTATCATCATTGTCGACAGTTCATGAACATTTAGCAGTATTAGAAAAAAAAGGATTAATTAGAAGATATAAGGGAGCAGTTAGGGGAATTGAGGTATTAGATTCTGGAGAACATTCTTTAGATCAAAATAATGTTGCTAGTTTTATAGAATTACCAGTAATGGGTTTTATTGCTTGTGGTGAGCCAATTGAACCATATACTGATCCAAATGCGACTTTGTCAGTTAGTTCTGGTTTAGTTAAATCAGGAGACAAATCTTTTGTATTACAAGCTAAAGGAGATTCTATGATAGACGATGGGATATTGAATGGAGATTATGTGGTCGTTAAAGAACAACAAAATGCTTATAACGGTGATATTGTAGTGGCGGTATTAAAAAATGGATTTGCAACTTTAAAAAGATTTTATAAAGAAGCAACTCGAATTAGACTTCAACCAGCCAATTCAACTATGTCCCCTATCTATGTGACAGATGTAGAAATTAGAGGTAAAGTGGTGGCAGTAATTAGACAATTTAATTAGCGGTATAATAGGCAATGCTTTATATTGTTGCAACACCAATCGGAAATTTAGGAGATATTACATTAAGGGCTTTGGAGATTTTGGAAAAAGTGAAATTTTTACTTTGTGAGGATACTCGAAATACAGGATTATTATTAGTTAATTTGGGAATTAAAAATAAACCAAAACTAATTTCTTTTTATGATGAAGTGGAAGAACAAAAAATTCCTGAAGTAATTAAATTATTACAAGATGGAAGTGAAATGGCTTTAGTAACAGATGCAGGAACACCAATTATTTCTGATCCAGGATTTAAATTAGTTAAAAAATGCCGATTATTAGGTATTGATATTACTTCTATTCCTGGTCCAAGTGCATTAATAAATGGATTGGTATTATCAGGAATTCCAAGCGGTCGTTTTTCTTTTTTGGGATTTTTACCAAAAAAAACAGGTGATAGAAAAAAAGTTTTAGAAAAATATAAAGACTTTGATGGATCAAAAATTATTTATGAATCCCCTTTTAGACTAGTTAAATTAGTGGAAGAAATAAATAATATTTATGGACCAAAAACAGAAATATCAATATGTCGAGAGATGACTAAAAAATTTGAAGAAATAATTAGTGGAAATGTTTTGGAAGTTTTTAAAAAAATAGCCGACAAAAATATAAAAGGTGAAATTGTTGTTATTTTTGAATAACTTTTCTTTTTTCAGCCCAAGCAACAATTTCTCGAGTAGCATCAATAGCATCGGGACTAACGGAAATACTAGTAGCACCCCATTTAACTAATTTTTCGACTAATTCAGGATAATTACTAGGAGCTTGTCCACAAATAGAGCAACTAATGCCTCTTTTTTTAGCTTTGGTGATTAATCTTTTAAGTGACCAAAGAAGAGCAGGATCCATTTCATTAAAAGTTTTGGCAACTTCACTATTATCGCGATCGAGACCAAGAGTTAACATGGTCAAATCATTACTACCAATAGAGATACCATCAATACCAACATCAATAAATTTATCTAACAAAATAACATTACTAGGAATTTCAGCCATCATAAAAAATTTAAATGAAGGTGAACGTAAAAGTCCATTTTGGGCTACAATTTTTTTGACTTCGGTAAGTTCATAAGGAGTGCGGACAAAAGGAATCATGAGCCAAATATTTTTGTAGCCATATTTATTTCTGACTAATTTAATAGCTTCCAATTCCATAATAAAAACGTCAGGAGATTGAATATATCTGGAAGCACCGCGGAAACCCAACATAGGATTAGATTCTTCTGGTTCATAAAGTTTTCCCCATTTGAGATGGCGGTATTCATTGGTTTTAAAATCACTGGCTCGATAAATGACTGGACGAGGACTAAAACTTTTGCAAAATTTTAATAAATCTTTAGCTAATTGGAGAATAAATTCTTTTTGACGACCCTCAGCGATCATGTGTTTTGGATGAATACCAATATTAGCCATCATAAATTCAGCCCGAAGAAGACCAATACCATCAACATTTCTTTTGGCTATAGTTTCGGCTAAATCTGGTTCACCTAAATTTACATAAATTTTAGTAGCAGTTTTAACTAAACTTTTTGAAACAGGAATTTTGGGAATATTAGAATCTTGTTTATTAGTCAAGTCACCGTGCCAAATTTGACCAGTGGTTCCATTTATGGTGACAATGTCCCCTTCTTTAAGATCTTTGGTGGCGGTTTTAGTACCAACAATACAGGGAACTCCAAGTTCACGGCTGACAATAGCGGCATGAGAGGTTTGACCTCCTTTATCAGTAATAATGCCATTAACTTTTTTCATAGCAGGAACGAAGTCAGGAGTGGTCATAGTAGTGACTAATATTTGACCTTTTTGAGCGCGGGTAATTTCTTTGGGGTTTTTGATAATAATAACAACACCAGAAGAAGTTCCAGGACTGGCTGGTTCACCTGTTAAATCTGGAGCTTTGTCAATATTTTTTTCTTGATCATTAAGAACTTTTCTATTAGAAACAATAGTCGTAATTGGTCTAGTTTGAACTATATATAATTTATCCCTATCAATGGCAAATTCAATATCTTGAGGTTTACCATAGTGATTGTGGAGTTTTTGACCAATTTTAGCAATTTTGAGAGCCATGGTTGTATCAATTTTCTTTTTGTCTCGTTTAGTTTTAGGAACAGGTACTTCACCTGTTTCATCTTTATCTTTGATTAATTGAACATCTTGATGAACATGATTTTCGGAAATAATTTTCCAAGTATTTTTATCGATTACATATTGGTCTGGAGTTATTTTTCCTTGAACAATATATTCACCTAAACCCCAAATAGTTTCGACAATAATTTCATTTTTAGCATTAGTGACTGGATTGGTAGTAAACATAATTCCGGAAATTTCGGAATTAATAAGTTTTTGAACAGGGACAGCGACACCAATTTTAAAATGATCGTAATGTTTTTTAACTTGATAAAAAATAGATCTTGGAGTAAAAAGACTAGCCCAACAATCACGAATACGATTAACGACATTAGTTTCACCAATAACATTTAAAAAGGTATCACCTAGACCGGCAAAAGAAGCATCAGATGAATCTTCAGCCGTAGCTGAGGTTCTGACAGCAACAGGAATATTTTTAAATCCACCAAAACCAGAAAGTTTTTTGTAGGCTTTCATGATTTCAATAGAAAGTTTTTGATCAACAGGAGTTTTTCTAAAAATGGTTTTAATTTTTTTAGAAGCAGTTAAAAGTTGGTCAGGTTGATCGACATCAGTAATTTTTAAAATATTTTCAATAACCAGTTTAAGATTATTATCTTTAATAAATTGAAAATAAGCATTTGAAGTAACTACAAACCCATTAGGAATAGGAACATCCAAATTATACATTTCGCCTAAATTTCCGCCTTTACCACCAACAAGATTAACATCACTGAGGTGGAGTTGATTAAACCAGAGAACATTAGATTTATCTGTCATATAAAAAGAATAACAAAAAAAAACTTATTCTGCTCGACGCATACTTTCAGTTTCATCAGGTCGTTGATAGTCGTCTTGATAGCGAATAGTAATACCAGTTTCTGGAGTAGAACTTTCTAAAATAACAGCATTTTTAATTCCAATCATACGGTGAATAAGGCCAATTGGAATACTGTAACCTTTTTTAATTTCCATATGAAAAGTTTCTAAATTATCAATATTATTACCAATAACTAAATCAGCTTCACCTTCAATTAAAACAAAAGTTTCTGTTTTTTCGGTGTGAGATTGAAGTGAAAGACGACAACCATCATTAATTTTAATTTGTTTAAAGGTATATTTTTGATTTTCGTTAGTATAAATAATTTCTTCACCCCAAGGTTTGATTCTTTTTTTTGTAGTTGAAAGAGAATTTATGTCAAATTTCATAAAGAGAATTAAATTTAATAATTTAGTTTAACATTAAAAATTATTTGATGAGATTTAAAAGAATTCTTTCGAGAGCCAGTTCTTTTTTAATGGAAAGTTGTCCGGTTTTATTTTGAAAATCAAGTTCAATAATTTGAAGATAAACTTTTTTTAATGATTCTGAACTGAATTGAGAATAACTGGTCATTTGTTTTCGAAGATTAAATTTGAGCCAAAATAAAAATAATTCAAATGGTTCTTGTTTAAAAACCTGGTGAAGTAAGGGAATAAATCGAGTAATATTTTTTGGTTTAAGACTATTAATGCAAGAAAATAAAATTTTATCTAAAGGAAAAACTTCAATAATAGATTTAGGAAATGTTTTTAATTGAGTGACATTAAGATTTTTATCTTGCCAAATAACAACATCAAAATCAGAGTTACTTTTAATAATTTTGATTAATTTATCGAGAATGGCTTTAGGAATAGAGAAAAAATTAGTGATAGCAATAATTTTTTGAGTGTTAAAAAGTGATTGACCATTAATAAAATTATTAATATTATCGAGATTGGTTTCTTTATTATCGATTTTTAAAATATCTAAATTACTATTTTTATCTAAAAAGGCATTAAAACGAGATCGGCTGGTAAGTTGATTGTCTCCATGAAAAATGTAGATCATATTGATATAATAGCATTTGATTTATTGGCTCCATCGTCTAGTGGTTAGGACTCCTGGTTTTCATCCAGGCAATCGTGGGTTCGACTCCCACTGGAGTCAC
>JBAYMA010000041.1:0-5207 GCA_041663805.1 Candidatus Shapirobacteria bacterium
AAGCTTATACAATTTCAACTAAACACGACTGTATCATTACTATTGGTATTAAACCTACTTTTCCCAATCCTTCATTTGGCTATATTCTCCCACAACAAAAAAATGAAAATTATTCCCGTATTAGTCTTTTTATTGAAAAACCTGATAGAGAAACAGCTGAAAAACTTATTAGAAAAAATTGTTTTTGGAATTCCGGAATCTATACTTTTACTCTCTCTGGTATCCTTTCTGAATTTAAAAAACTTCAACCAGAATATTTCACTATTTTCGAAAAACTAAAAAACAAAGGAGATCTTGAAAATATTTATAAAAACGCTCCAAATTTAGCCATTGATAGGGCTATTTCTGAAAAAAGTAATAATATATTAGTTATTCCTGCTAGTTTTGATTGGAGTGATGTTGGAGAATGGAAATCAATTCGTCAAAATCTTGAACAAGACATTGATGGCCATGCCGTTATTGATAATGAAACTAATTTTTTATCTTTTAATTCTAAAAATTGTTTAATAAACAGTCCCAAAAATAAATTAGTCGGTCTAATAGGTATCAATAATTTAGCTATTATTGATACCCCTGATTCTTTATTAATATGTAATTTAGATCAAAGTGCTAGTGTTAGAGATTTGGTCAGTCTAATAGTTAAAAAGAAAAAATATAAACAATATTTCTTAAAAAAATAATGAATTTTCATAAAATATTATTTACAATTTTCAAAAGATTAATTGATATTTTTAGTTCAATTTTTTTAATCATTATTTTTTCTCCTATATTTCTTTTAACTATAATTTTAATTAAATTAAGTTCACCTGGACCAATTTTTTTTGAACAAAAAAGAGTTAGTAAAAATGATCAAGAGTTTTGGATGTATAAATTTCGATCTATGTATACTGGTGATAATGATAAAAGACTTGAAGAAAACTATCCAGAATTATGGAAAAAATATAAAGAAGCTGGTTGGAAATTACCTATGTCAGAAGACCCTCGTATTACTCCTATTGGTAAAATTATTCGAGCCTCATCAGTTGATGAATTTCCTCAATTATTTAATGTTCTAAAAGGTGAAATGAGTTTAGTTGGTCCTCGTGCTTATCGTGAAGAAGAACTTAAAGAATATGAAAAAAAATATCCTCACACCAAAAAATATATTGATGATATTCGTTCAGTTAAACCAGGAATTACTGGTATTTGGCAAACATCTGGTAGGAATGAACTCAATTTTGAACAAAGAGCTAAACTTGATTCTTACTATGTTCGACACCAATCAATTCGACAAGAGATTCTAATCATTCTTAAAACTCCAATGTCTATGCTCTCTCGCTGGTAAATTAGACTTTAATGATTTAAACTTAATTTATGAATCCAATAACTGAAACTATTAATGTTAAACCAAATAAAAAAATTAACATAAATACAAAAAAAATAATTAAAATTTTATTAATTTGTCTTGGTGTATTTGTATTTCTTGTTTTACTTGCTTTCCTCAATATTTATTTTCCAGGAAAGAAACTATTAACTCAAATTGATTTAGCTAAAAAAGAAGCCACAAATTTACAACAATCAATTAATGATAAAGATTTAGATAAAGCTAAAATTAATCTTCAAAATTTAGAAAAAGATGTCAAATCAATTGAATCAACTTATAAAAAACTTAAAATTGTTGGATTACTCCCTGTAATTAATAGTTATTATAAAGACGGTCAAGAGGCTATTAAAATATCTTACAATAGTATTGATACTGGTAATATTTTAATTACTGCAATTGAACCATATAAAGATTTTTTAGGTATGAAAGGTGGTGCTTCTAGTAGTGCTCAAACTACCGAAGACAGAATTACTTTTTTAACTCAATCAATTGAAGGATTACTTCCTTATCTCGATACTATCGACAATAAAGTTACCGAAATAGAAAACTCACTTAATAAAATTGATTCTTCTCGTTACCCTGAAAATATTAAAGGTATCCAATTAAAATCAAATATTTTAAAGATTCAAGAACTCGTTGCTGAAGGCCATAAATTCATTAAAGATGGTAAACCTCTTTTATCTAAAACTTCTTGGTTATTGGGTAAAGATAGTCCTCGTAAATATTTAATGGTTTTTCAAAACGATGGTGAACTTCGACCAAGTGGAGGTTTTTGGACAGCTTACAGTACCATTACTGTCAGTAACGGTAAAGTAACACCTGGAACTGCCAGTAATATCTATGATCTTGATGATAAAATAGCTAGTAAAGTTCCAGCTCCTAGATTAATTAAGTCTTATCATATAAATGTCCCTTATCTTAATCTCCGAGACAGTAATCTTTCTCCTGATTTTCCAACTGATGCTCAAATATTTTTAGATCAATATACCAAAGCTATGGGCAAAAAAGATACTTTTGATGCCGTTATTGCTATTGATACAAATTTATTGGTTGATATGGTTAGAGTTTTAGGAAAATTAGATACCAGAGTTGGAACTTTTACTTCAGAACCTGACAAAAGATGTAATGGTTGTCCTTCAATTATTTATGATTTGCAATGGATGTCTGGACGTCCCAGAGATTATATTGAAAAAAATCGAAAAGATTTTATGAATCCATTAATGTCTGCTTTGTTAACAAATGCTATGGGGTCAGAAAAAACAAAAATGTCCCCTTTAATTGAAACTTTCTTTAAAAATATTAATCAAAAACATATTTTATTTTATTTTCCTAATGAAGAAATGCAAAAAGTAGGAAATTTAGCCAATATTACAGGAAAAATAATTGATATAGAAAAAAACATTGATTATCTACATTTAAACGATACCAATTTTGCTAGTGCTAAAAGCAATATTTTTATTACCCAAAAAATTAAACACGATATAACTATCAAAAATAAGGTTGCTGAACATAAAATTTCAGTTACATACACAAATCCAGCCCCAGCATCTAATTGTAATTTAGAAAAAGGCGATCTTTGTCTTAATGCCTCTCAATATCGTGATTTATTTAGATTTTATGTTCCTACTGGATCTAAACTTATAAAAATGACTGGATCAGAAGTAGAACCAGTCCAATATGAAGAACTGAATAAACAAGTATTTGAAGGTTTTTATGGTAATAAATATCCTCTTTATGCCAAATCAAATATAAAAACTTCTATACAATACACTTCTGGAACTACAATTGGTTCAACTTATACTCTCATACTCCAAAAACAACCAGGAACAAAACCTGTTGATTATGAACTAACAATTAATGGTAAAAAACAACCTGATTTTCAATGGGTTGCTGATAAAACCATTAAATTGTCTTTATAATGGATCGATATAAAAATACTTTAGGTATTGTTATTAATAAAAGAACTATCAAAGAATCAGACCTTTTAATAACTCTATTAACCCCCAGAGACGGTAAAATAGTGGCATTGGCTAAAGGAGCTAAAAACATCAAAAGTAGTCGACTTGGTAATCTTCAATTAGGGAATATTATCAAAGCCCATCTCTATCAAAAAGATAATTTTTTATGGCTTTCTGAATCTCAAAATCTTAATGCTTTTTTACAAAATGGAAAAAGTTTAGGTCAACTTAATCTTCTTTTTTATTTTTTAGAAATTATTAATAAGCTTATTGCTGAAAATCAGCATATCGATAAAATATTTGATATTTCTCGAAACATAATTGACGCTATCAATAAAAACTTAATCAATAAATATATACAAAATGAAATTTATTTTTTAGAAGTTTTAGGTTTTGGAATTCCACTTGATATTAAAGAAACTTTTTCTCAAAAAGATTACAAAAATAGTCAAAAGCTTATTAAAAGATTTTTTGAATCCATTATTGAAAAACCCCTCGAAAGCAATAAATTATTTAAATAAGTTATAATATTCCATGGCTGAAAATAATCAAAAAGATCTTGTTAATAAAATTGTTAGTCTTTGTAAAAGAAGAGGAATTATTTTTCAAAATTCAGAAATTTATGGTGGTGTTCAAGGTTTCTACGATTACGGCCCAGTTGGTTCGTTAATGAAAATGAATTGGAAAAACATTTGGTGGACCGATAATGTTATCAAACGTCGCGATGTAGTTGGTATCGACGGTTCCATTATTACTCATCCAAAAGTTTGGGAAGCTTCAGGTCATGTCAAAAATTTTGCCGATAATATGGTTGAATGTAAAAAATGTCATAAAAGATTTCGACCAGATTTACTTGATGATCCCTCTAAATGTCCCGAATGTGGCGGTCAATTTACTGAAGGTCGAAAATATAATATTTTATTTGAAACTGAAATTGGAGTTATTGAAGGCGAAAAAATCCACGCTTATCTCCGCGGTGAAGCTTGTCAAAATATTTATCTCGATTTTAAAAATGTTGTTGATTCAACTCGAGTTCAAATTCCTTTTGGTATTGCCCAAATTGGAAAAGCTTTTAGAAATGAAATTACTCCAAAAAATTTTCTTTATCGTACTCGTGAATTTGAACAATGGGACATTCAATACTTTGTTAAACCAGATGAAATGGACAAATGGTTTGAATACTGGAAAGAAACTCGTATAAATTGGTATAAATCTCTTTTTAATAATCAAGAAAACCTCCGATTCCGAGAACATGCTAAAGATGAATTAGCTTTTTATGCCAAAAAAGCTTTTGATATCGAATACAATGCACCTTGGGGTTGGGCTGAAATGGAAGGAATTCACTGGCGTTCAGATTATGATTTAACTCAACATAGTAAATTTAGTGGTCAAGATTTAAATTATACCGATTCGGTTACTCAAGAAAAATATACTCCTATGATTACTGAAACCTCTGGTGGAGTTGATCGTAGTTTCTTTTTTATGCTTCTTGATGCTTATCGTGAAGAAGCAACTGAATCAGGTGAAATCCGCACTTTTTTAAAAGTTAATCCTAAAATTGCCGCTTACAAAATGGCTATTCTTCCACTTGCCGCCAATAAAGCCGAACTAATTAATAAAGCCGAAACAATTTATCAAGAAGAAGTAAAACGCTGTAAACAACATCCTCAGTTCGATCCAACCATTGTAGAAATATCTTATCAAAGATTACAAGAACAGATTAGATATTTAAATACACAATGTGCATGGTTACGTCTTAACAAACCAGAGATGTTTAAAAAACCATATCGAGAAGAGTTAACAAAGCTAAATACAGCGAAAGAATATCTTTTAAAAAATACATCTGCTGTAGAGGAAGAAATAGCTCTGATATTAATAGAGATAGA
>JBAYMA010000042.1:0-4933 GCA_041663805.1 Candidatus Shapirobacteria bacterium
AAATTGATAGTTGGTTCACAACGCATACTACCTTTTTCAATATCAGCATCGGAAATGCCTAAATATCGGATAATTTGTTGAATTTTGAGTAAATATTTTTTAGCCATTTCAGCAGAGGTAATATCGGGCTCAGAAACTATTTCCACAAGTGGAACACCAGAACGGTTGTAATCGATTAGAGTTAGATCCTGTCCATTATTGGTAATATGAACTGACTTGCCAGTATCCTCTTCCATATGGGCTCGGTTAATTCTGATTTCTTGGCCATCAATGACAAGTTTGCCATTAACAACAAATGGTTTTTCGAATTGAGTTAATTGATAACCTTTAGCCAAATCTGGATAAAAATAATTTTTTCGTTCAAAAAAGGAAGTTAAATTGGGAGTACAACCAAGAGCAATACCTAATTTGATACACCATTCACAGGCGGTGCGATTTGGAACTGGGAGAGCTCCTGGAAGACCTAAACAAACAGGACAGGTTTGAGTATTTGGATCAACATGAAAATGTTCAGCCTTACAACCACAAAACATTTTTGATTTAGTTTTTAATTCGACGTGGACTTCAAGACCGATGATGGGTGTGATTTTCATTTTTAGATTTTTGAAATTTGAAGATGATAATCAGTAATTTGTTGATATTGATGACCAATGGACATAATCTTTGATTCTTCAAAGAAATTACCAATCAGCTGGAAACCAATTGGAAGATTATTGCTATTGAAACCACAAGGTAGCGCTAATGAAGGAACACCAGCGACATTAATACAAACAGTATAAGCATCGGCTAAATACATTTCTAGAGGATTACTACATTTCTCCCCAATTTTCCAAGCAGTGGTGGGAGAAACTGGAGCTAAAATAACATCAACATCGGCTAAAACTTTTTCAAATTCTTGTTTAATTAAAGTTCTGACTTTGGCAGCTTTGGTGTAATAAGCATCATAATATCCCGAAGATAGTGCATAAGTTCCAATAATAATACGACGTTTAACTTCTGGTTCCATAAATTGACCACGAATATTCATATAGTAAGAAATAATGTTGGAACTATCTGGGACTGTTTGACCAAAACGAATTCCCTCGTATCGAGACATATTGGCGGAAATTTCAGAAGGAACCAAAATGTAATAGACAGCTAAACCAAGATTAGTACTAGGAAGAGAAACCTCTTTTAAAATAGTACCTTGGCTTTCTAAAACTTTAGCGGCTTCTAAAACTTTGGCTTTAACTTCAGGATTAATAGCATCAGTAAAATATTCTTTTGGTAAACCAATTTTTAAACCTTTTAAATTAACACTATCTAAAAGAGAAGAATAATCTGGAATAGTTTGGTGAGTGGAAGTGGCATCTTTTTTATCGTGACCGGCAGTAATTTGAGTAACAGTGGCAATGTCATCGACGGATCGAGCAAAAACTCCAGGACAATCGAAAGATGAGGCCATAGCAGTAATTCCAAAGCGAGAATTTAATCCATAAGTTGGTTTTAAACCAGAAACACCACACAAAGAAGCTGGTTGGCGAATGGAACCACCAGTATCAGTGCCAAGAGCGAAGTGACAAAGATTAGCGGACACAGCGGCGGCAGATCCACCACTCGAACCACCTGGAATCATATCTAAATTCCAAGGATTCTTGGTGGTAAAGAAACCAGAATTTTCAGTTGAACCACCGAAAGCAAAAGGATCAGTGTTGGTTTTACCAATAATAATGGCATCTTGGTCTAATAATTTTTGACAGACAGTAGAAGAATATTGAGGAATATAACCTTTTAATAGTTGAGAACTGGCAGTAGTTTCAATATCTTTGGTTAAAAAGATATCTTTGACAGCCATAATAGAACCGGCTAATTTACCAATTGTTTCATTATTAGTAATTTTTTTATCAATTTCAGCTGCTTTTTCTAGGGCTTCTTTTTCAGTAATTGTAATGAAGGCTTTAATTTTTGGATCAATTAATTTAATTTTTTCAATAAAAAATTTGGTAATTTCAACAGCAGTGGCTTTCTTATCTAAAAGTAATTGGCGGATTTGAGGAATTGAAAAAGTTGAATAATCCATATTATTTTTTAATAGTGTTGGTAACAACAAAATAACCGTCTTTAGTGTTTGAAGTAGCTGATAAAGCCTGTTTTTGGGTAAAAGATTCACCAACAACATCTTCTCTTAAAGGATTTGATTCTTCAATAACTCTAAAAGTGGGTGAAACATTATCTGTATTAACACTGTTTAAAATATCAAAAGATTCAATAACTGATTCTAATTGAGGTAAAAAAACTTCCTTTTCTTGGTCGGATAATTTTATTCTGGCCAATTTGGCAATATGATCTAAAGTTTCTAAAGTGATTTTGCTCGAAGACATAGTCTATTTTACCTTATTTTCTTAAAATTGAGGCTTTGAGACGGAGGAGAACCCAGCGATATTTATCAATAAAGTTATAGAGACGATAAATATTTTGATTAATAACAAAATCATAAGTACCGACATATTCAAAAGGTTGACCATTAAAACCTTGTTTAAATCGATGGAAACCAAAACCATTATCACTTTCTTTAGCATCAGGACCGAGACAACCCCACATATCAAAAGTTTTACATTTCCATTTTTGTCCAAGTTTAATTGATTCCCACATCAAAAGAGTTGGGGCCATGACTTCCCTATTTATATCTAAAGAAGCACCATAGGGATAAAAAAGTTGGTCTTTTAATTTAAATAACATAAAAGCGGATAAAACTTGGCCTTGGTATGAAGCCAACATAATATGAGGAATATCAGTTTTTTTAAAAATAGCCCACATATCACGATGATATTTTGGGGAATGAAGATAAAAACCTTGACGTTTAGTAGTATCAAAAAGTAATTTCAAATAAGTTTCAAAACCTTTGTCATTAGTGGCTTCTTTAACTTCAACTCCATAACGGTTAGCAACTCTAATATTGTAACGAGTTTTGGAATGCATGTTTTCTAAAAGTTTTTCTTCTTTTTGAGTTAGATCAACTAAAAAAGTATTAGGATAAAAGGCAACTTTGGGTGAAACATAAAGATCAGAAAACTGCATATCAGAATCTGTTTTAGAAATATCTGGTTCAAATTTTACAAAAATTGCATTTTGTTCTTGGGCAATTTTTTTGACATTTTTTAACATATCTTCGTCGACAATAGGACCACGCAAAATAGTACCAATAGAAAATTTTGTTTTAGAAATTTGGTGAAAACTAACAGTATAAGCCGAGACCATTTTATCTTGATTAAAAACACCAAAACGAAAAACTTTATGACCTTGGTTTTTTTGAAATTCACCCCATTCCCATGTTTGGACTGGGTGTTTAGCTAAAGAGCTATATCTATTTTTGTCTTCTTCAATTAATAGTCTAGTAATCATAATTTAATAAATATCTGGATCATAGACGAAATCATTGTCAGAATCAGATAATCGATGATGACGATAATCTCTAATAGTTTCTAATGGTTGTTCTAATTCTATCAAATTGGTGGGAATATCACTTAAAAAGCGACTAGGTTCATTGAGACTGCTTTTACCAAAATAGAGTCGGCGGGTAGCATAGGAAATATATAAATAATCTTTGGCTCTGGTAATACCGACATAACAAAGACGACGTTCTTCTTCAACTTCGGCTTCATCAATTAAACAACGAGAATGAGGTAAAATTCCCTCTTCAAAACCAACTAAAAAAACTACTTCAAATTCCAAACCCTTGGCACCATGAAAAGTCATCAATCGAACTCCATCACGATTTTCTTTTTTCTTATTTTTTTCTTGAAGAGAATATTCTTGTTGAACTAAACTAATATTTTCCAAAAAATCATTAATTTGAGGAAAAGTAGAAGCGACTGATTTTAATTCTTTAATGTTTTCAATCTTTTTTTGATCACTTTCATCTTTGGGATCATAACGATCTAAATAACCAGAATTAACTACCAACGATTCTAATATTTGAATAGAAGTTAAAGATGAAATATCTAAATTTTCTAAGTGTTCCAAAAAAACTATTTTACGGCGTTTACCAAAAACTTTATCAATGCGATCTTGGGAAATTTTGTCAGATCTATTAGCCGCAAAACGCATCATGGCTAAAATGTCTTTAACTTCGGCTCGTTCATAGAAACGAATACCACCAATAAGAACATACGGTAAACTATATTTCAAAAAAGCTTCTTCTAAGACTCGAGACTGAGCATTCATTCTGTAAAGAACAGCTATTTGTCGTAAAGGAATTCTTAAATTATCATAAATAAATTTTATTTTTTGAGCAATAAATTCAGCTTCAGAAATTTCGGAAATGGCTTCATAAAGTTTAATTTTATCTTCAGATTTTTTTTGAGTAAAAAGTTTTAAAATTGGATGAGAATAGTTTTTAGAAATAACAGCATTAGCAGCATCTAAAATTATTTGAGTAGAACGATAATTTTCTTCAAGATTAATAATTTTAGTGTCTTTGAAATCTTCAACTAATTTCATAAGGTTTTTAAAATCAGCACCGCGCCAACCATAAATAGCCTGAGAAGCATCACCGACAGCTGTAATTTGACGATATTTTTGACTCAATAATTTGGTTAAAAGATACTGAATTTGATTAGTATCTTGATATTCATCAACTAAAATAAAACGATAAATATCTTGATATTTTTCTAATATTTTAGGATGATCTAAAAACAATTGAACAGTTTTAAAAAGAAGATCATTAAAATCGAGAGCTTGAAATTCTTCTAATTTTTTTTGATAAACTTTATAAATTTTACTAGCATATTCTTGCCAAAAACCATGAGCTTGAGCAATCATATCACTAGGTGTTTGAAAAGAATTTTTGGCACTTTCAATAAAATATAAAATGCTTGATGGTTTAAATTCTTTAGGATTTAAATTTAATTCAGATAAAGCTAATTTAATTAAATTTTCTTGATCACCAGAATCA
>JBAYMA010000043.1:0-4630 GCA_041663805.1 Candidatus Shapirobacteria bacterium
AAGATCGAGAATGGGTGTTAAAGGAGGAGTTACATCTGTTGTGTTAGAAATATTTTTAGTTGGATTTGAAAATGATGTCCAAGTGGATCCACCATCGGTACTACGACCGATTGATTTTCCCAACATTACATTATCAATAGAAACATTTTGTTGGCCTAAAATACGATTATAATTAATACTATCTACTGGATAATAAATTCCCAAAAGACCTTTTTTTTGGAGAACAACAGTATCACCTAAGTAATTATCAGCAGTTTTATTAAGCCAATTAATGTCAAAACTCTTAAAACCATGAGAAGAAATTGATCCCGATAAAGAAATTGAATAACCATCTAAATCATTTAATTTCCAGTTTGATAAATTTATTTCATTATTTTCGCCATTGTATAGTTCAATCCACCCACTTCCATTTGAAGAGTTATAAACAAATTCATTTATATAAATTTTTGGATCTAATTTAATACCAGAAATAATAAAGATAGTGAAGTGGTCAAGATTAGTGGCGGTAGCAACAGAATTAGTTTCAGTGGTATTACTAGCAATTTCAGCTGAATTAATTTGAGAAATTTCTTCGGCAAATTTTATATCAACATTTTGGCCTTTTGCAGATTCTGGAATTGGGAGAGAAAGATTATAAGCAAAAGTGCCATCGACCATATCGGAAGTAATATCATAGGCCTTATCAGATAACGATCCAGTTTGTTCTATTTGTTCTTTTGTTAAGGTTATTTCCTCAATTTTTATATTGCCAGAATTTATAGGAAGTTTAGTAAAAGTTAATTTAACACCACTATTTTGTGGAGCGATATATTCTTTATTTAATTTAACTTTTTCAAAAGTCCAATTAGTGGTTGCACCTAAAACTGAATTTTCTAAAAAATTATTTTCTTCATCGGTTAGATCTGATTGAGAGGAGTTGATTTCTTTAGTGACAGTTAAAATATTATTTTCGAGGGTGAAAAATTTTGAATAAAATTTAGAATTTGATTCAATTTTTAAAATACCTCGACTAATATTTTGAGAAAGACAAACGGAATTAGCAGAACAAGTCCCTAAATAAAAAGAACTGTTTTGATTGGCTTCATTTAAATCATTACCAGCGATGGCATCGATTTTGTCATTAGTTTTATAAAATAGTTGATAAGCAATTTTTTCGGAAGTATTGGCATTAATGTTGAGTTTATTGGCTGATTGATTATATTCAATAGTAGAGACAATGGTGGTAGCACTTTGAGCATAGGCCGGTTGAATAGCTAAAGTAAAAGGCAAAAAAACATTTAACAACAAGGACAAATTTGCAATAATAGCAGTGACCTTTCTTGCGATACTTAATTTAAACATAAGACTTTAATTTGGGCAGACCAAATTAATAATTTAGCACTATAAACACATATAATATCGTTTTTTTTAGCAAATACAAGATACTAAAAAAGGTTCTGTAATAGTATAATAATGAGTAGTGATGAATCTATTTGAGTTTTTATTTAAACCAAATAAATATACTGTAATAGGGATAGTTTTGTTATTTTTGGGGTTTTTGTTGGCACCATTTATAATTGGATTTTTTATTATGCCGATTGGAGCGGGCTTATTAGTTCTTGGAGTACACTTAAGTTTATATAGATTAATTCCTGGACATAAACAATTAACAGAAAAAATTATTAATTCATATAAACCCTATTTCAAAAAATGGAAAAAATAATCGTCTTTGGACCAATTATAATGTTTTTCGGTTTTTTTGTTTTATTAATTATTGGTTTTTTTGTTTTAATTGGAAAATTGATTCTTAAATCAAAAAATGAAAGTTGGGTAGGTAAAGTAATTGATAAAAAACACAATCAAGTGAGGGATGATGAATATAAAAACAAAATGAATAATTTTTATTTTCTAGTGGTAAAAATGGAAAATGGCACTGAAAGAAATATTGGATTATCAAGAGAAATGTGGGACAAATTTAAAATTGGTGACAAACTTCAAAAACCAAAAGGAAAATTGATTCCAGAAAAAATTTAACTATTTGTAATTTTTAATTTCTTTACCGATATTAGCGGCAAAATTAATTAGATCTTCAGAGGATAGACCACTTCCAGATGACCTTTTGATTGAAATAAATTTATCATCACTTAGGACTAAGAAAATACTATTGATTTGACCGTCTGGTTGATAAACCACCATGTTTCTCATCGGAATTTTTGGATCTTCGGTGGTAGTTCGACCCATTTCCTCATTGCCTTTCTTTTGATTAGTAATAGTTAAATATTCCATAACTAACATGACGTATTCATTATCATCCAAGTAATAAGTACAGTTATAAAGACTCCAATGATCTGGGGCTTTGGTTTTAATAATATTTTTGCCTAAAGTAGCGCTAATAAATTCTTTAGTAAATTGGCCACAAATATCTTCAAGAATGTAATAACTTTTATCTTGACGACTTGGTTCTCCGGGGTATTCAACAAAACAATTACTTAATCGTTTACCTTTATCTCCATAACCTTCGATAGCCACATTTTCTGGAGTACATTTACTAATACTTTTTGATTTTGAAGAAATTGGATTTGATGAATTTTGGGGATTGGAAGTTTTTTGAGTTGTACAAGCTGAAAGAATAAAACTACTTAAAATAATAGTTGTAAATAAAAATATTTTTTTCATAATTAATTATATATCTTAAAATATTTTTTGCCTTTGAGTTTGTCGGGTAGTAGATCTTCTTTACTATATTTTTCATAACCCTTACCGTAGCCAATATCTTTCATAAGTTTAGTTTCGGCGTTGCGGAGATTAAGCGGTATTGGCAGATTACCAAGGCTTTGAATATCGGCTTGGGCACTACGAAGGCCGTCATAACAGGAACGATTTTTGGGAGAAGTGCTTAAATAGACCACACCATGGGCTAAATTTATAGCACACTCAGGATAGCCAATTTGAGTAACGGCTTGAAAAACCTGATTAGCCAACATAAGAGCAGAAGAATTAGCAATACCAATATCTTCACTGGCAAAAATAACCATCCGACGAGCAATAAATTTGGGATCCTCCCCGGCTTCAACCATACGAGCTAAATAATAAAGAGCGGCATCAGGATTACTGGCTCTCATACTTTTTATAAAAGCAGAAATGGTGTTGTAGTGTTCCTCACCTTTTTTGTCGAAACGTAAAAATTTGTTTTGAAGGGTATCAATGAGATTTTCTTTGGTTAAAGAGTTATAAAGGGTAAAAGAATTATCGATCATAGTGATGGCTTGACGAGCATCACCATTGGCCATTTGAACTAACCAGTCACGAGCATCTTTAGTAATTTTAGTTTTTAAAACTTTAGTAGCATTATTAATAACTTGGGTTATTTCAACATCTGATAATTCTTCTAAGATAAAAACACGACAACGAGAAAGAAGAGGTGAAATAACTTCGAAACTGGGATTTTCAGTAGTGGCACCAATGAGAGTCAAAACACCAGATTCAACATAAGGGAGTAAAAAATCTTGTTGGGCTTTATTAAAACGATGAATTTCATCTAAAAATAAAATTTTTTTATAAAGACTAGGATGTGAGGGATCTATTTGACCAATTATTTTTCGAATATCATCTTTACCAGCAGAAACAGCCGAAAGTTCAAATATTTCTGCTTCGGCTTCCTTGGCAATAATACGGGCGAGAGTGGTTTTACCAACTCCCGGTGGACCCCAAAAAATCATGGAAAAAACTTGATGATTGGCAATGGTTATCCTAAGAGGTTTGTTTGGTCCAACCAAATGAGACTGACCAATAAATTCGTCAAGATTTTTGGGGCGAAGTAAGGTGGCTAAAGGTTGATTAATCATTTGTCTGGAAAGATGAGATTCTTCTAATTAAACCATTAATTTTAAAAAAAATATAGATATTTAATCTAGAAATATTTATTTTATAATGTCTTCATGAAGTATATTTTTGTAACTGGTGGAGTGGTTAGTGGTTTAGGAAAAGGGATAGTTTCGGCCTCGATAGGATTATTGCTTAAATCATCTGGCTTTAAAGTTAACCATATTAAAATTGATCCATATTTGAATATTGATGCTGGAACAATGAGACCAGCAGAACATGGAGAAACTTTTGTAACAGCTGATGGTGGCGAAATTGATCAAGATTTGGGTAACTATGAAAGATTTTTAAATCAAGATTTTTCTAAAGAAAATAATATTACTTCTGGAAAAGTTTATAAAAAAATAATTGAAGACGAAAGGGCTTTTAAATATGAAGGTCGAGATGTAGAAATTATTCCAGATGTACCTAATGAAATTAAAAGAAGATTTTATGAATTAGAAAAAGGTTATGACTTTGTAGTAGTTGAAATTGGTGGAACTACTGGTGATATTGAAAACTTACCTTTTTTATATGCGGCTAGAGAAGTTGGTAGAGAAAGAGAAGCAATGTATGTGATGGTGTCTTATGTACCATATTTGAAAAACGTTGGAGAATTAAAAACAAAACCAACACAACATGCAATTTCATCACTTAGAGCAACAGGAATTATGCCTGATGTATTAATTACTAGAAGTGAAAACGGTTTAGATAAACCACGGTTAGAAACTTTAGCTAAAAGATGTTTTTTAGATGATGAATCAATTTTTGATGATCCAGATTGTAGTTC
>JBAYMA010000044.1:0-4597 GCA_041663805.1 Candidatus Shapirobacteria bacterium
AAAGATTGAGGCAAGTTGGAAAAAGGTTTTACAACAAGAATTTGATGAAGAATATTTTGGTAAACTGGTTGAATTTGTAAAATCGGAATATCAAAAATCAACAATTTATCCACCAGCTGAATTTATTTTTAATGCTTTTAATTTAACTTCTTTTGATAAAGTTAAAGTCGTAATTTTAGGACAAGATCCTTATCATGATGTTAATCAAGCCAATGGTTTAGCTTTTTCAGTGAATGATGAAATTAAAATACCACCATCTTTGGTGAATATTTATAAAGAGATAGAAAGTGATTTAGGTCAAAAAACTCTCAATAAAAATGGCAATTTAGAAAATTGGGCAAAACAAGGAGTGTTAATGTTGAATGCGACTTTAACGGTCCAGGCTCATATGGCGGGTTCACATCAAAACAAAGGTTGGGAAAATTTTACTGATGCAGTGATAAAAATATTGTCAGAACAAAAAGAAAATTTAGTGTTTATTTTGTGGGGCAGTTATGCTCAGAAAAAAGGTAGTGTAATTAATGAATCAAAACATTTGGTAATTAAATCAGTTCATCCATCCCCTCTTTCGGCTTACAATGGTTTTTTTGGATCAAAACCATTTTCCCAAACAAATGCTTATTTAATATTTAATGATAAAGAACCGATAAATTGGTAATTTAGTATTCTTTGGCTTTTTCTTCATCTTTTAGGACACGGATAGCACCATCTCGGAGAGCTTCTAATTCAAATTCGCCAGGATAGACAGAAATACCTATTTTTAAGGAAAAAAGATCTTGTTTAATTTTATCGACTAATAATTTCCAACGAACAACTCCACCAGTTAAAATGATTTGATCTACATTTTCACCTTCAAAATCGGGAATTAAAGCACAAATTGATCGGGAAATTCCAGCAATCATTTCATCAACAACATCTTTATCTTGACTGTTTAAAGTAGGATATTTATTTTCTAAATCAATAAGGTCTTTAGTTCCAAGATGAGCAAAAAGACCACCACCACCAGCTATGAGGTGAATTATTTGGTCTTTGGTATATTTACCAGAAAAGCATAATTCAATTAAACCTTGGGCGGGAATTTGACCAGAACGTTCAGGACTCATTGGACCCTCACCAGCTAAAGCATTACTAACATTAATAGTTTTACCTTTTTTATGAGCACCAAAAGAAAAACCACCACCAAGATGAGCCACAATTAAATTTAAATCTTCATATTTTTTACCAATAGATTGGGCATATTCTCTAGAAACCGCTTTTTGATTTAAAGCATGCCAACCAGCATAACGTTTAATTCCAGGAATACCGGTAACTTTGTGCTTGGTTTCAATTTCGTCGGTGGTTACTGGATCAACAATAAAAGCCTTATCATCAATATTAAAATTTTTAGCTAATTTAAAGGCAATTGGGGCACCAAGATTAGAAGCATGATTGGCTTGAGCATTATTTTTTAGATCATCAAGCATTTTTTCGTTAACTTGATAAGTACCTGAAGTAACTGGAGGAAGCATTCCTCCTCGGCCAACAATAGCATCGAGATTATCCATGTTTTTTTCTTTTAAAATTTCTAAAATGGCTTCGAATCGATATTGAAATTGATCAAAAATATTACCTATTTTACTAAATTGTTTTTGAAATTCTTGATCTTTAGCATGATCAATTTTATGTTCAAAAATAAGGTTTTTATCTTCAAAAACAGCTAATTTAGTAGTAGTAGAGCCAGGGTTAATTACGAGAATTTTCATATTTGATGATTATAAAGCCAATTAAAATAAATAAAAGACTTAGAATTTGAGCCAGACTTAAAAAATAAACAGGAATAGTGTCAAGTCGAATAAATTCTAAGAAGAATCTAATAAAACCGTAATAAATTAAATAATAGCCAGTTTTATGAGTTTTAATTTTTTTGAAAATTAAAAACAAAATAAACATTAGAATTGATTCGTATAGCCAGATTGGTTGATTAGCTATTCCATAAATTTCGTGGTTAAAAAAATTTCCGAAACGGCCGAGACTTTGACATAGAGGAATAATTGGAATTAAAGAATTAGTGATTTTTAAGAAATTTATATTATTCTTTTGGGAAAAAATAAAGATAAAAATAATACTAAAAATAAGACCACCATAAATACCTAAACCACCACCTCGAAGATTTAAAATTTGGATTGGATTTTGGGAAAAATAAGACCAATTGGCAATAATTCCATAAATTCGAGCACCAATAATGGCAGAAATTAAAAGACCAAATAAAAAATTAGTTTCTAATTTTTTAGGAATAATTTGATTATTTTTTTGGAAAAAAGTGATACCAATGACAAAACAGATTCCTAAAATTAAACCATAAAGAGACATGTGGGTCCTGCGGGATTCGAACCCGCGACCAATTGCTTAAAAGGCAACTGCTCTACCGACTGAGCTAAAGACCCCAAAAGAAAAATTTAAATAGTTTTGGCTTTTGGATTACGAAGATAATAGAGTTTAGCACGTCGGATTTTGATTTTTGGACTACGTAGTTTTTTGATACTTTCGATCCAAGGTGAATTAAGAGGAAATATTCTTTCAACTTTAACAGCATCACTAGCATTTTTTTGAACGATGAAATTTTTGTTTTCACCAGATCCTTGAATAGCCAAAATGACACCATCGAAAGCTTGAATTCTTTCTTTATCTTTTTCTTTAATTTTATAGTTAACTCTGACGGTATCACCGACAAAGTATTCTTGTTCTTGGTGTGTTATTTTTAAAGACATATTTTAATAAATTTTTGCTTTGAAATTATATCAAACTAGACTTTGGTAGTCTAGTGGAGAATGGTATCAATCTCTTGTTGGAGTTTTTCATTGTAATTAACACCATAGCTAAGAGGTAAATTTTTGCCGTTGGGTAAAATGATTAAACCTCTGTGACCATTGGGATTATTTTTAAGTAAAGTATTTAATTGCATTAATTGACTTTGACTGGCGTTTTTGGGAACGGTAATAACAAAATCATATTTATTGGTATTTTTAGGACATTTTTCATCCATAGAATCAATTAAAATAGATAGACTATTTTCACGAATATTAGTTTTACCTTCTATATAAACTGCCTTATTTTCGGTTAAAATTGATTCAATTTTTTCAAAGATTTTAGGGAAAACAACTGCTTCAATAGTTCCAGTTTCATCTTCAAGGGTGACAAAAGCCATTTTGGCATTATTTTTTTTGGTAAAGATATTTTTAGATTTACGGATAGCGGCAACAAATTTAACAGGTATTTCACTACCTTTTCCTAAAATTTCACTTATTTTGGGTAATCCTAGAGTCTCAAATGGTTTTAAAATTTTACTGATAGGATTTTCAGTGACAAAGACACCAATTAATTCCTTTTCCATAATTAATTGTTGATGTTCAGACATAGGTTCGGCAGGTAGAAATTGATCTGGTGGGGCAATTATTTTAGTATTTTCTTTACCTGGAGCATCAAATAATCCAAATTGGCCATTATTTTTTTTGGTGTTTAATTTTTCACAATCTGATCTAATTTTTTCGAGTGAAACTAAAATGGCATTACGTTCACCAAATTGATCCATAGCGCCAACTTTTATTAGGCTTTCCAAAACTCTTTTATTAACTTTTTGACTATCTGATCGAAGACAAAAGTCATTAAAACTAATAAATGGACCATTAGTTTTACGTTCATTTAAAATATTTTCGATAGCGGCATTACCGACATTTTTTATAGCACTTAAACCAAAACGAATAGCCATTTTTTCAAGAGATAAAGGATTTTCTTCAATTTCAAAACCACTGTTTGATTTATTGATATCTGGTGGTCCAACAATAATTTTCATTTTTCGACTTTCTTCAATACCAGAGGTAATTTTTTCAGTATCACCAACTTCAGCGGTAAGTAAGGCACACATATATTCGACTGGATAATTAGCTTTCATGTAAGCAGTACGGTAGGCCAACATACCATAAGAGGCAGCGTGAGCTTTATTAAAACCATAACTTGTAAATGGTTCAATTAATCCAAAAATTTCTTGAGCTTTTTTTTGGGTATAACCGTTTTTAATACAACCATTAATAAATTTTTCTTTTTGGGCAGCCATTTCTTCGGGAATTTTTTTACCGATAGCTTTTCTAAATTTGTCAACTTCAATCCAACTGTATCCAGCTAATTCAATAGCAGTGTAAAGACAGTCATCTTGATAAACCAAAAGACCATATGATTTACTTAGAATTTTTTCCATTTTTGGATCGAAGAAAGAGATTTTTGAGGGATCATTTTTACGGGCAATATATTCGGGAATGATAGCCATAGGACCAGGTCGATAAAGAGCAACCATAGCCATTAAATCTTCAACTCGATTTGGTTTAAGCTCTTTAATCCATTTAGTCATACCATCGCCGGAAAGTTGAAAAGTGCCCATGGTATCCCCTTTTGAGAGCATTTCAAAAGTTTTTTTGTCATCAAGAGGAATTTTTTTTAAATTTATTTCGATATTTTTAGTTTTACGGACATTAACAACAGCTTGTCCTAAAAAGGATAAATTTCTAATTCCTAAAATATCGAATTTAATTAAACCAACATCTTCGCAAGCATGCATTTCAAATTG
>JBAYMA010000045.1:0-4517 GCA_041663805.1 Candidatus Shapirobacteria bacterium
ATAGGTCCAAGCCCGATATTTAAACCACATATGAAAAAAGCTCTTGTCAAATATAGCCCTTGTGAACAACTAAAACTCATATAGAAGCAATTTAAATAATTTTGTTTTCGTCAATCCATCGCACAAATTGTCCAAGATTTTTTTCTTTTTCAAACTTATTTTTTGCATACTCAACAAAAGGTTTATTGGTTAGTTCTGCTTTATATGAAGAAAGTTCGCTTTTATTAATTATTTTACGATAATAGAGACTACACATTTTTTCCAAAAAATTACACATGCTTTGTTTATTTTTATTAGAAAGAGGTAGATCAGGGGTATATTCTTCAAACATCGCTCTAAGTAAATAATCATGTTCTCTATTAAGGTCATTAAGGAATAGGTTATGTGATAGTTTCACTGATTTTCTTGAAGCTAAAAATGACATAATGGCAGCAAATGCTGCCGCGATAGATGTAATTAATGGAAGCCAAAATTCCCAAGGAGAAGATTTGAATTGTTCAGCAAGTATTTTAGCTGAAGCAGTTGAAATAACTAGATTAGTATTTGCGATTTCATTTATTAATGGTCCAATTCCTGACATGTCGATATTTTACACCAATTCTTCTAATCTCTTTATCAATCTTAAAACAAGTCATAATTAAGTTGTAATCTTTACTTCGTGGTAATATCGTCCGTCTCTCAAAATTATTTTTTAATAAAATCTTTTATTTTTCCATATTCTTTTCTCGCTGGCCAAAAATCTCCAATATTACCTTTTATAGTTCCTCCTCCAATTATCACTTCAAGATCTAACCTAAATATTTCAACTAGTTTCGGTAAAATTTCAAAAAATTCTTTTTCAATCTTCTCATTTATTTCAAAATATTCTCCAGTATAAAATCTTAAATTACCATCAGGATTTACAACTCCTCTCACTACTGTCTCAATAATTATTTTTGCTTCTTCTTGTGTATGACCATTTTCTATTAACCATTCCATATGTGACTTATCAGAATCTTCTTCAGTAATAACTAATTCATTATTTATTAAAAAAAACATTCTTCTTGCTTTGTGATATTCTTTTTCGTTCATAAAATCATTTTACCCCAATTCTTTTAATTTCTTTATCCATTCCAAAACAAGTCATAATTAAATTATAATCTTTACTTCGTGGTGATATTGTCCGTCTCTCAAAAAAATATATCCTATAATTTGACTTTAATGCCTATTTTGGTTACAATTCCTAGTTTTGTTAATTAACCTATAGCGGGTTTTTTAAATAAATTGCACTTTTGAAAATCAATAAAAACTCAAAAAGAAAGGAGAATAAAATGAAAAAAGATTGCCCTTATATAAGGCAACTACAATATCATGCAAGATGGGAATTTTTTATTGGGATATTGTTAATCAGTGCTGGTTTGTTTATGTATTTTGATCCAAAACATCTTTTGTATCACCAAACTCTTATTCTGATTATTATGATTGGCCTTGGATTGTTTTGTATTATCTGTGCTGTTTTATCTTTTATTCGTATCAATAATTCTTGTAAGTGATTAAAGCCAGTAGGTCAAAAAATGAAAGGAGATTTTTATGTCAAAAAAGACATATCAAGAACTCGAAGAAGAAATCAGATTTTTGAAAAATAAGATTGAACTTTTGGAGAGTCAAAACGATAGATTCAGAACAAATGCATATAATCGTTTAGACGGTACGAATCCTATTTGAGTTTTATTGATTAAGCCGACAGGTTATTGTATTTTTTTTTATAAAAATATATTTAACTTTGTCGGCTTTTTTCTTTTTTTTTATTTTCCCATTTTTACTCCATTTACGTTAAAATGACTTTGTATTTCAAAAAATATGACTAATATTATTATTGCTGATCCTCATGGTTTTTGTTTTGGTATTACTCGTGCTATTGAAATTGCTAAAAATACCGCCAAAAAGTATAATAAACCTATTTTTTTCTTGGGTGAATTAGTTCATAACCAACATGTTGTTGACTGGTTAGAATCAGAATTAAAAATAAAAACAGTTTTATCATTAACTGAAATTCCTAAAAATTCTGTTGTTATTATTCGAGCCCACGGTGCTACTCCGCAAATCTTTCAACAAGCTAAAGATCTCGGTTTAGAAATCGTTGATGCTACTTGTCCATTAGTCTTAAAATCCCATCAAACGGTCAGAGATTTATCTGCTCAAAAAAAACATATTATTTTTCTTTGTAATAAAATTGATCACGACGAAACTATTGGTGTGGTTGGTGAAGCTTCAGATTTTATTATTCCTTTAACTCTTAAAGATATTTTAAATTTTGAAATTGAAAATTCTCAAAATACAGTAATTATTACTCAAACCACTCTTTCCATTACCGAAACTCAAACCACTCTTGAAATTATTAAAAATAAATATCCTCAAATCACTATTATTCCTCATATTTGTCAAGCCACTACTGATCGTCAAAATATTGTTATCGATTTAGCCAGTAAGTATAAATTTGTCATTATTGTCGGTTCTCCCACTAGTGCCAATTCTAATAGCTTGAAACAAGTAGCCACTTCTAGTGGAGCCATCGCTTACATCGTCGATAATGCTGCTGAATTAAACTCTAATTGGTTTGTTAATCAAGAAAATATTATTATCAGTTCTGGCGCTAGTACCCCGGAAATTATCTTAGAAGAAGTAATTAATAAAATAAAAGAAATTACTCACCAATAATTTGAGTTATTACTGTTCTTTTTCTGCCACAATCAAGTTCAATCGCAAAAATTCTTTGCCACATTCCTAAAGTTATTTTTCCATCAATTATCGGTATAGTTTCTGAATTTCTCATTAATAATTGAGTACAATGAGAATGTCCATTTAAACAATCAGATACTCCTGATTGACAAACTAAATTTTCTGTTCTTAGTTTTAGATCATTATGTTGATAATAAGTATCTCTAGGAATTAATTTTCCCATTAATTTTTCAAAATCAGATACAATTCCTTTTTCTTTTTCGTTAATACAAATTGCCAATGTGGTATGAGTTGAATAAACCAAAACTAATCCGTTTTTTATTTTACTTTCACTAACATTTTTTTCTACTTCCTCAGTTATATCTTTAAATTCTAAATATTTCTGACTTTTAAATTCAATATTAGTATTTTTTATCATGATACTAAGTTAGTCGAGCCTTTTTTTAAACTCCTGCTATCTTTTTCTAAATATTTTCCAAATCCAAAATCCTAAATATCCAAATATAATAATTTCTATTGCTAAAATTATTAAAAACACTCTTCCTATTGAATTTAAAACAAAACCATATTTATAGTTATCCCAAAAAACTCTAGCACTTACATAAAAAATTGCCGGCATAATTGCTATTATTCCTATCAAAAATATTTGTGATTTATCTTTATCCTTAATAATTAGTTTTTTTAAGGCTAAAAATGGCTGTTCAATAATATTGTACAAATTACAAAATAATTTCCATATCTGTCTAGCAGCTATCAATACCGTTAACTTAAAAATCTTTTTAATCCTTTTTTTTATCATAAATCCAAGCTTCTCTAAATTGTTTTTTTGCTCTCACTAATCTTGATTCCACTGCTTTGACACTCAAATTAGTTTTTTTAGCAATTTCATTAACCTTAAAACCTTCTACATATTTAAGTCGTAATATTTTTTTATATCCTTTTTTTATTTCATCAAATGTTTTTTTAATTTCATCTTTAAGTTCATTTTTTAAAACATCTCTTTCTGGAGACAAAGCTTTATCAACAATTTCTTCAAAAATTGGATTAACCGAAAATAACACCATCTTAATTTTTTTCTTTCGGTAATAGTCAATTACTTTATGTTTAGCAATACTACAAAGCCAACTAAATTCACTACATTTTTTATTAAAACCAGAAATTGAGTTTATCCCTGCTAACATCACATCATTAACAATTTCGTCCACAACTCCTTCATCATCGATTTTTTGGGCTACAAATTTTTTTAACCCAAAATAATATTTTTTATAAAACTCTTCCATTCTATCCAATTATATATCATTAAAGACTTCTCCCTTTCCTCAAGGGAAGATGTCCCGCTCATAGCGGGACAGAGGGGTTTTGTTCTATACTTAATCAATGCCTTTAAAAAAATCTAAATATTTAAGAGATTTAGCTCGTCAGTGTCGTCTTGATTTATTGGACATGATTTATCAATCAGGTGGTGGTCATATTGGTGGATCACTTTCTTCTCTTGATTTAATGATTGCAGTTTATTTTTCCGATCTTTTTGATTTGAAAAAAGATCATTTTATTTTATCTGCCGGTCATTTAGCTCCAGCTCTTTATACAGTTCTTGCTAAAGCTAATTTTTTTTCTAAAGATCTTTTAAAAACTTATTCCTCTTTTGATTCTATTCTTCAAGGTCATGTTTGCCGAGATGTTCCTGGTGTTGAATATTCTTCTGGTTCTCTTGGTCAAGGACTTTCCTTTGCTTCTGGTTTAGCTCTAGGCAATCCCAAAAATACTACTATTTGTTTAACTAGTGATGGGGAACACCA
>JBAYMA010000046.1:0-4503 GCA_041663805.1 Candidatus Shapirobacteria bacterium
AAAAACCTTTTTTCTGTCTTTGAGGTCGTAGTTTCCAATCTAAAATAATTAAAGTAATTAAAGGAATAAGACAAATAGTTAAAATTACGTTAGAAATTTTAGGAAGATTGTAACCAAAAGTAGTTTGAAAAAATTTAGGATTTAAAAGAACAGGTAAAGAAGTTCCCAGAGTAAGGATAAACCAATTACTAGACCAAATAAGATGAGTTTGAATTAGTTTAAAAATACGTAAAGCTCTAGTTAATAAAGGAATCTCTTTGTGTTGACGAGATTGTTCAATGGCATATGGAATATCAATTGCACCCCAAGCATGACGAACACATTGATTGTAACGGTTTTTAAGAGCGTTAAAATAATTTTTACCATCCGGAGCATCTACTATGGTTGGTAAAAATATGGGTTCAACAGCAGCTTTTCCACCAGTAGCAAAGAAGGCTTGAAGAAAAATATGCCAATCTTCAGGAATCATATCAGGATCCCAATAACCACTTTGATCAATAAGACGATAAGAGGAAGAATAACAAGAATAATTAAAAAATAAACCATCAGGTTCTTGGATATTAGCAATATGAATAACATTACCTAAAACACCAGTAATTCGAATTAATGAAGGTACTTGATTAATATTGTTATGCCAAAAAATAGGAGATTGCCAAAAACGTTGATAGCGTGATTGATTTGAAGCAAAGTGATAAGTAAGAGCAGAAAAATATTTAGGATTAAAGAGAGTATCAACATCACAACTAGTTAAGGTAAGATAATCAATATCAAATTTACCAGTATCAATATAATTTTTTTTAAAGTATTGAGCAGCAAAACGCTCATTAGTATGTTTTCCAGCAGTTTCGTTAGGTAAATTTGGTGGATGCTCAGTAAAAATTAGATCTCCAAAAACATGAAGATATTTTTTAGAAAAATAATTAATAGTTTTTTGATTATTTTCTTTTCCAGCTCGTTCTTCTTGAGCTAAAATAATATGAATTTTTTTGAGACTAATATCAATTTGAGCAGCTAGACTGCCAATAGCCATTTCAATTACTTCAACCGGTTCTTTATATGAAGAAATAACGATAACATGATGAATCTGTTTATATTTTAACCAATAAGAACGAAAATTTTCTTGAAAAAGATTTTTCCAATCAGTATTAGTGGCGGTTTGAATTTTGAAATAACCCATAACAGCCAAGATGGCTGATTTAAAAGATTGATAAAGCCAATATAAAAGAAAAGCAATGACAAAATAAGCCACAGCTTTGGGAATAAAAATAGCTCCCCAAATAGGAAAAAGAATAGTCATCCAGGCAAAAAACCCAGGAATCATCTCCCAAAGACGATAAATTTTTGATTTTTTGTTAATCATCTAGTAGATGATTATATCAAAAGGAGACACTTTTGAGATAAAATAAGACTAATGAGTTTGGAAGCAGCAATAAAAAAAACAATTGAATATGCCATTAAATTTGACTGTCATATAAGTAAAAAAGAAATTGAACAAAGATTAATTTCAAAAAATATTTTTTCAAAAAAGGAAATAAAGGAAGCTTTAAATAATTTAAAATTAGTGAATAAAAGAAATTTTTGGAAATTGACAAAAATTAAAAAAGCTAAAGAATTAGCAAATAAAATAAAAACAAAATTTGATGATATTTTATTTTTGGGAATATCAGGTTCAGTAGCCTCAGGATATCCTAAAAAAAATGATGATATTGATATATTAGTTGTTACAAAAAGTAATACTCTTTGGAAAACTAGATTGGTTTTAAGATGGTGGATCTATAAAAACAAAATTCCTCATCGTAGTTTTGGTAAAAAAGAAAAAGCAAATCAATTTTGCTTTAATTTATGGTTAGATGAAAATTCATTAAAATTACCTAAAGATAAACAAAATTTAAAAAATTCAATTGATTTAATTTTGTTAAAACCATTAATTAATAAACAAAAAACTTATGAAAAATTTTTAATTAAAAATGATTGGGCTAAAAATTATGTAGCCATGGGATATAACAAAAAAATAAAACCCTTTATATCTCGACAAGTTCGAGATATTTCCACAAAAAAGGGAAATTTTTTAGATGGAATAATAAATTTTTTAGTGTTTTGGCCACAATTTTTATATATGAAGAAAAAAATTAAAAAGGAGACAGTTGGTTTGTATCAGGCTTTTTTTCACAGACCAATGATAAAATGAAGCAATGAAATTTTGGTTAAAAATAATAATAATTGTTTTGGCATTAGGAATTCTATATATATCTTTTATAAGAGCCAGCTTAGAAAAGGTTAATGATGATGAAAAATACGATAAATTAAGAAAAATACCAATATCGTTGCAATTAGAAAATAGAGAAGGCATTTTAGAAAAAGATTGTTATAAATTACCAGAGACAAGAACCCTACCCGATAGTCCTTTTTATATACTAAAAAAATTGAGAGATGAATTATGGATTAAATTTAGTAATAATCAATTAAATAAAGTAAAAATAATGCTGTTAATAGCTGATAAAAAAATGGAAGAAGCTATTATGTTAAATCAAAAAAATAGTAATAAAGATTTAGTAATGAAAACTAGTCAAGAAGCAGTAGAAAAGTTAAAATCAGTTGAAGAATTAGTGCTAAATATGGAAACAGGTGATATAGAAGTACAAAAAATTGATCAAAGAATAAAAACAGCTAATTTGGCTTATAAAAAAATTATTGATTCTTTCGAATTAAATGATAAAAATCAACAAAAATTATTTCAATTAATTGATACTTGCAATGAGTAAAAGTAAAAAAAGAAATAGGAAAATTAAATTTAAAAAATGGTGGGGTTTGGTTTTATTGGGATTAATAACTTTAATTTTGATTATTTATATTTATCGTAATATTCCTAATCCAGCAAAATTGTCGAGTGGTGAATATCCTCAAACTTCACAAGTAATGGATAGAAATGGGAAATTACTTTTTGAAATATATACTGATAAAAGAAGCACTCCTGTGTCATTAAAAGAAGTACCGCAGAATTTAAAAAATGCCACATTAGCGATTGAGGATTCTAATTTTTATAAACATAATGGTTTTGATGTTAGAGGTTTAATCAGAGGCTTATATCGAACTGTGGTTGAAAAAAGACTCCAAGGTGGATCAACATTAACTCAACAATTAGTTAAAAATGCCTTATTAACTCCAGAAAGAACAATTTCTCGAAAAATAAAAGAAGCAATTTTAACGGTAGCTACTGAAATAATGTACAGTAAAGATCAAATTTTACAAATGTATTTTAATCAAACTCCTTATGGTGGAACCCTTTGGGGAGTACAGGCAGGAGCAAAAGGAATTTTTAATAAAGATGTAAAAGATTTAACTTTGGCTGAATCAGCTTTGATCGCAGGATTACCAGGATCACCAACCAGATACTCCCCTTTTTCAAATCCAGAAGCAGCTAAAAACAGACAGGAGATGGTTCTAAAAAGAATGGTGGAATTAAAAATGATAACTCAGGAACAATCTGACACGGCTAAAAATGAACAATTAAATTATTACTTAAATAAAACAGGAATTTTAGCACCTCATTTTGTATTTTATGTAAAAGAATTGTTAACTGAAAAATATGGTATTAAAAAATTGACTGAAGGAGGATTAAAAATTACAACTACTTTGGATTTGGATATCCAAAAAATGGCTGAGGCAACAGTATCAGCGGAAGTAAATAAATTAATTAAATACAAAGTTAGTAATGGGGCGGCAATGATAACTGAACCAAAATCAGGACAGATATTAGCCATGGTTGGGTCAATTGATTATTTTTCAAAAGAGATTGATGGAAAATATAATGTAACAACAGCAATGCGTCAACCTGGATCATCAATTAAACCATTAAATTATGCTGTAGGAATTGAAACTGGAAAAATAACAGCGGCTTCGATAGTCGATGACAATCCAACTTGTTTTAGTCAAATTAATCAAAAACCTTATTGTCCAACAAATTATGGTGGAGCTTATCATGGATTACAATCAATCAGAAATTCTTTAGCTAATTCTTTAAATATATCCGCAGTAAAAGTTCTAAAGTTGAATGGGTTAGAGACTTTTGTGGCTTCAGCATCAGCCATGGGTTTGAATACTCTTAAAAATGCTTCAGATTATGGCTTATCTTTAACTTTGGGTGGTGGAGAGGTAACCATGACTGATATGACAGTAGCATTTGGAACATTGGCTAATATGGGAATAAAACAGAATTTAAACTCAATATTAAAGGTGGAAGATAAAAATGGAAAAATATTAGAAGAATATAAAGATATTACAGGAAAAAGAGTAATGTCAAGAGAAACGGGTTTTATAATTCAACAAATTTTATCTGATGATGGAGCTAGAAGTATGGTTTTTGGAAGAGGATCAATGTTAAATATTAAAGGTCATCCAGAGGTAGCAGTAAAAACTGGAACAACTAATGATATGAGAGACAATTGGACAATGGGTTATACCCAAGATTATATAGTAGCAACTTGGGTGGGAAATAATGATAAT
>JBAYMA010000047.1:0-4404 GCA_041663805.1 Candidatus Shapirobacteria bacterium
ATTTCTTCATCCACATGTTTTCCCCACAAACATTTTGGGCAATGATCCGTCGTCCCATTTCCCACCACTTTTTCTCCACACACCTCACAAACAAAATCCTCTATCACTTTTTTCATAATCAATTATACCTAATTTTAAAGCCCTCCTTGTCAAGGGAGGGTGCCCGAAGGGCGGGTGGGTTTCTTTATATTCCCAACTCCACCCCCATTTTTATATCTCTATCCAATTTCTGGTTAAACAATAATTTTCCTCCCACTAAATTTGCTGCTGGTTGGACTTGTATTGGTTGCCATTTATCTGGAAAAGATATTAAATTTACTAAACCCGTTTCCCCTGATCCTGGTTGTCTTTGAATATAGTTTAGGTAAGAAAAATTCTTGGTACTGTCGATATTAATACTACTTGAGTATCTAATTTCTACTACTCTCTTTTTCAAAACTGGTACTGTTACTAAAAACCCTATTTCTTTTTTCCCATTTATTTCTCTTATCTTTAATTCATCGCTATTATAGATTTTTTTATTACTTGGATTATCACCATCAGCCACACTTACTTGAGAAATATTTACTTCTGCTGGTACATATGCTCTCAAATAATTTTTATAATCCCCACCCGGCCAATTACTATTTTTAGCCGTATTTTCATAATTTATTTTTATTATTCTTCCAATTGAATTAGCCGTTATTTCAACCATTTGTTCCACGTTTCTATACAAAAAATAATTTGCCTTATTTACTCCAAAATTAGATTCCACTAAATAAAGATAATCTGACACACAATTATCCACCCCGCACTTTCCATTATATATTTTCCCACTCACTCCCAAATCATCTAAAATTTTTGCCGTCTCTTTATTGTTTAAAGCTATTTGAATTTCATTTTTTTTCAACAAATCAACCATTGATTGAAGTAATAAAGCCCTTTTATCAGTCTTCAAATTTTTAATTTCTTCAAATAATTGTTTTCCTACTGCCCCCAAAAAACTAGCCTTCTGAACCGATCCTGGGAAAAATTTAGTTTCTGCATAAAATTCAGCTTGTTCATAAAGGTTATCTTTATTAATTTTTTCCTTAAAATCGGGAATATAAATCTCCCCCGTCGCTTCCAACATTGATTTTGCCACTGCCAAATCAATTCCAATTACTCCATCTACTTTTTTTCCCGTTTCTTTATCCAAAAACCACTGAATATCATCAGCTGTTTTAGTAAAATCTGCATTCCAATTAGCATCTCTCATATACCAATTAGCCTCATTTAAATAGGTTTTTATTTCCCATGGTGGTTCTACATGACCTTTAAGTTGACCATCTGCCTCATAAACATCTTTTATTTCAAAGTTTTTTAATGTTCCTTTTTCAAAACTTAACAACCCATAACTTCCAATAAATCCTCCGGTTGATCTTAATTCTGACTCATTTTGAAATAACACTAAATATTCTCTTTTAGTATCACCTACTCCCAAAAAATCCGGTAAAATTTTACTTAATTCCATTCCCATTTCCAATTGACCTTTTATTTCTTCCATTAAATTGGCTTGTTTTTGAACCGACATTTTCCATCTGGCCGGCAACCAACTATAGTCACCATTTAATCTCGCCTGTAACACTCCCATCTTATTTTTCATTTCTGCCAATCCATCACTTGTTTTTGCTAATTCTGCTGGCCAATCTATTTCTTTTCCTCTAAAAATCGCTTCATTCAATAAATCCATCGATTTTATTAAAGTAATTGATTTATTTTCCATTGTTAGTAAATCACTTAATATCCTCAAACCTGTCTGATAATTTCTCATTGTCTTCCATTTATTCAAATTCCAATCGCTTATTTCATTGTCTATTTTATCCACATTTTCCACACTTTTTTTAAAAATTACTCCTGCTTGAACATATTTTTTATTTTTAATTAATTCCCATCCTTTTTTTACATTATTTACCGCTCCAGCTGTCTCTACTATCCAACTTACCGGCAATATTAATAATATTATTATTGCCACCACTAATCCTAACCAACCCCATTTCTTCTTCGACTCGCCGTAGCTTCCAGCAAAGGCGGTCTTTGACTTGTCCTGGTCTTCAATAGAATTATTAAATTTAATTTTTGGTATTTCTAAAAACTCCTCACTCTCTTCTTCAATATAATCTTCACCTACTACTTCTTCAATCTCATCTTGCAAAACCGGAGCTTCATAATTACTTTTCTTTATTGAATAATCAATTAACTTAGGTTCCTCCTGAATTGGCAGAACAGGTTCTTTTTCTTCGACTATTACCTCAAAATTTCTACCATGACCTCTTTCTTCTTTTTGTTTATTCCCTATTTCTACTTTTGTTATCAAATTTTTATTTTTCTTCTTTTGTCTATTTTCTTCATCTAATTTAGAAAAGAAATATTGCAAGGTTTCTTTTATTCCTTTACTCAAAGTTATTTTTGCTTCCCATCTTAGTTTTTTATTACTTTCCAATGCCAGTGTTTCATCTCCTTGATCAAACACTATTTCTTTTTGCATTATTTTAAATCGAGTCATTTTTGCTTCATCTATCAAAATTTTAGCTACTTCCTCAGAATTAGTCTCTTTACCTAAAATCAAAAAAACATCTTTTTCAGTTCCCGATAAAAAACTCGCCCTCAAAACTGCTTCTGTTAAATCAACTACTGACAATACTTTAAATTTTTTACTTATGTCTGGTAATTCCAAATTTTTATTTTGAACCGCCTCTCTCATTACCTTAGCCAAAAAACTTTCATCACTCATCCCTACTCCATAAGTTTCATAAGATTCGATTATTCTCCAGTTCATTTCCCATTCTTCTGTTTCTTTTTTCAAAAAATTAGCCCTTTCTTTATCATTAACACTTATTAAAATAAATTTTTCTCCATCAATTTTTTCCCAAGTATTTTTATCTTCCTTAAAATCAAAAACATAATTAAAATTTCCTTCTACTTCTCCCACATCATTTGCCCATTCAAAATTTTTAATTTCATTTAAACCTAAAACATATTCCCCTACTCCGACCACTCTAATGTCTTTATTTACCAATTCTTCCGCCAATTTTTTAGCAGCGAAGTGTTCTATTCCTAATATTAATGCTGATGGTAAAAGATTACTCATACTCTTAATTCTAAACTAATTTCCACGGTTTTTATCTATGCGGAATATTTTCGGTTTATTTGCGGAGATTTTTAGACATATCCCTTCTTACTCTATCAAAGTGTTCTAGTTGAAACGTGAAAACGTCATAACACTAGTATTATAAATTGTTCTTATTTTACTAAGACTTCTCCCTTTTTTAAGGGGAGATACGGCGCAAGCCGAGAGAGGTTTGTTCTAAAAAAATGTTCTGACCAGCTTCCAGTGGCCCAAAAATATCTGTCAATATTTGTTCTTATTTTGAACAGGGGAATATATCAAAAATAAAATTAAGCCCTCCATTTTCAAGGGAGGGAAACCCGAAGGGTGGGTGGGTTTAAGTTTTTTTCAAAGTCATTATCATTAATACACTAGCTACCATTTCTGTTAAAACTGTTACCCCAGCTGCTCCTTCAATTCCAAAACGGGGGATTGCTATCAAATTACCAATTATATTGATAATCAAAGAAACTAATCCAATTATTAATATTTGTTTTTGTCCACCCTTAGCTATTAAAGTAAATCCAACCAAATGGCTAATATAGGCAAAAATCATAGCTATTAGTAATATTCTTAAAATTATTAATGATTCTCCAAACTCATTTCCTGCCAATACTTTAATTATCCAAGGAGATAGCCAATATATTGTCGGTGCTACCAACAATATTCCCAAAAGCATCAACCAAGTCGACTTTACAAATAAACTTTTTTTATTTGTGTCTCTAGCTGACATTATTGGAAAAATACTATTTACAAAGAAATAAGCCGGCTGAATTAAATTTCCATATATTTTATAAGCTAACCCATAAAAAGCTAATTTTTCTGCTCCAATAAATTGTTTAATTAAAATCGAATCTACCGCCCGATCATATCCTGAAAACAAAATCATATATATTCCCATCGGCCAAGTTTGTTTAAAGAAAGACATTATAAATTTCTTGTCCCATATTTTTATTTTAATTTTTCCAATTATTTTTTTAATTAAATTCCAACCCAAACTCAAGCTCAAAATTCTCGCTCCTAAATAAACTCCAAATATCCACAACAAAGTTATTTTTCCATTCCAAAGTAATAATGTAGCTACAAAAGTTAATGGAAATAAAATATCCATTAATACCTTTAAACCCATCCTCATTTCCGTTTGAAAAATTACTTCCAAACTTCCAGCCATTACTGTAAAACTAATCATCGACAAAGCCACTAATGCCTCTAATTTTACTGTTGCAAAACCCGACCAAAAAATTATTAATAATAAACCACCCAAGAAAGCCAATAGG
>JBAYMA010000048.1:0-4382 GCA_041663805.1 Candidatus Shapirobacteria bacterium
TGTTGACCAATACCACCTTTGGCACCGACGGTTTCAATTAATTCATGAACCTGATCAGAAACTTTGGTAAAACTATCATTAACTGTTTGGTTTAATTGTTCAGATTCTTGAGTTTTTACACTAAGTTGAGAATCTTCACCTTGATTTTGAGTTTTGACTTCGTTGGTATTTTTAACCTGATTTCCGGTTGGTGATATGGTTGCATTTTTAGTTGGAGAAATCGTCACTATTTTTTGACTACCAGTAGTAGTATTTAATTGTTGTCCTTGGGTTTCAGTTGAACCCTTGGCTAAAGCTGGAGTAATAACTAATAAAAATAAAAAAGACAATATCAAATATTTTTTCATTTCCGAATGTAATTAATAGATATTTAAATTTAACATCTTTTAAAGAAATAATTTGTTATTACTCAAAAAGTAGAATGGATTTAGAATTATTAATTAGTAACATCATTTTTTATATCTATTGATAGACTATGATATATGGAGAGATTACAATCTTTAACCTTTGGTGAATATACAATTGATAATTGTATCTTTCAAGGTGGAATGTCGGTTAGAATTTCTGGGGCAGAGTTAACCACAGCAGTAACTAAATGCGGTGGAGCCGGAACAATTGGTGGAGTTGGTAGAGGTTTTGGAAGAAAAGAATATCAAAATTTTTCTGGACAAGATGCTGATCGTTTGGCTTTGCGAGATGAACTTCAAAAAGCTAAAGACATTGATCCTGATGGAATATGGGGGGTTAATTTATTGGTGGCAGTAACTGATTATGAAGGATTGGTTAAAACAGCAGTAGATAATGGTACTAAATTTATAGTTTCTGGGGCTGGTTTACCTCTTAATTTACCAGCTTTAACGACTGATTATCCTGAAATTGCTTTAATACCAATTGTCTCTTCGGTTCAGGGAGTTAGAGTTATTTGTGAAAGATGGAAACGTGATCATAAACGATTACCTGATGCAATTATAATTGAAGAACCAGCTACAGCTGGAGGACATTTAGGGGCAAAGTTTGAACATATTAATGATGAAAATTTATTATTAAAAAATGTAATTCCAGAAAGTCGAAGATATTTAGACGAAAATAAATATAATATACCCTTAATCGGAGCTGGAGGAATTTGGGATCGCCAAAATATTGATCAAATATTGGAATATGGGGCAAGCGGAGTCCAAATGGCTACCCGTTTTGTTTGTACTAATGAATGTGAAGCCCCGATTGAATTTAAGCAAGTATATATAAATTCCAACGAAACTATCATTATTCGAAGTCCAGTGGGTCTTCCTGGTCGAGCAATTAAAACTGAATTTTTAGAAAGAGTAAAAAGAGATGAAATAGATGACCATTGTGGAGTTAGTTGTTTGCATCGTTGTAATCTTAGAGATAGTGGAGAAGATTATTGTATTATTCAGGCCCTTAGTAATGTCCGTGATGGTGATGTAAAAAATGGAGTGGTTTTTGCTGGTTCCAATGCTCCCCGCTCAAAAGAACAAGGAATAGTTCCAGTACGACAAATCTTTGATGAGCTAACTAATAAATAATACATAGAATCAATTAATACCCCATATCTTAGAGATTTTTATAAGAAGCGTTTGTGAATTTTTTAAAATAAATTTTAGAAAATTCCTTAAATATCAGCTTTCCAAAGTCCATGTAAATTACAGTATTCATAAACTGCAAATGGTTTATCTTTTTTAACTACAAAAGAAGCTTTTGGTTCAGAACCAGGAATAAGTTTTTTTAATTGACCACCATTTTCAGTAGCTAAATAAATCCATTGAATGAAATGTTCAGGAAACATTGGATGAGCAATACTACCAACAACAACTTCAACAATATCATCAATAACAGTGACAATTGGAACGTGTTTTTCGATGGCTCCATCAGAAGTATTGGCAATAAGTTCGACCATTGGTTCTCCACAACAAATAGTTGGAGTATTCGCATTGACAACCATAGTGATAACTTTTCCGCAATGTTTACAATAAAAAAATTTTGGTTCCACTTTAATTTTTCCTTATCTATAAAAAATTAATTTAGTTATATTAGTTTAACAAAAATTAAGAAATAAACTCATTTTTTTGTAGCAAGATCAATTAAAAAAATTTGATTTTTACGAAGAAGCGGAAGATTATCTAATGTAAAAAATCCAAATTTTGATACTTCATAAGAAGGAATAAAATCACCACCAATAAAAACACCGGTATAACATAAATCCAAACGAGCAAAATTTCGATCAGTACGAATTTTTAAAGATTCATCAACACTGACAACTAATTCTGATTCTTCTTTAATTTCTCTTTCTAGAGCTTCACGAGGATGTTCTCCTGCTTTTAGATAACCACCCGGCAAACTCCAAGAATGACTTCGATAGGTGTGTTTAAAAAGAAGAATCTCATTTTTATCATTTAAAATGATGCCGGTGACACCGACAAGAAAACGATCTTGAATAAAACTCATGATTCGTAATTGAAGATGTTTTGAGAGATGTAAAGCCTTATAAATTTTGGCTAATAATTTCTTCACAAAGCGTTAGTATCGATTGGTTCTAAATTATCACCGTTTTTTTGTTTTTCATTTTTTAACTCTAGTTGATGAACACTTTTAGTTAATTCCAATATTTCTTCTTTATCTTTTTTAATTTCCTTATTTTTTCCACGAAGAGTAAAAGAAGTTGAAATAGCACGGATAAGATATACTAGATATGACAAGATTAAACCAGTGATGAAAGATCCGATAATTACATAAAAAAGAGGTATATCTGAAAAGACATAAACACCTAGATTTAAATTAACCGGAGTAAAATTAAATTTAGAAATATAAACAAGTGTTGTACTAACAATAAGAAAAAATATTAAGATTAACATGGTTTATCTTAATAGACCAATTCCAATGAGACCAATAATAATTAAATAAGCAGCGATAAGATAATTTATTATTTTGGGAAAAATTAAAATTAAGATACCAAAAACTAAAGAGGCCAAAGGACTTAAATTTGTAAAAGATAAATTCATAGATTGTGTTTATAAACCTAATAAGCGGACAATAAGAACAATGACAGCAATAACAAGTAATAAATGAATTAGTCCTCCACCAATATGAAGAGAAAAACCTCCAATCCATGAAATGACTAAGAGAATGATGATGATATTTAATATATTCATAGTTATGATTCCTGTTGTTCGCCTGAGGAAATACGAATTAGTTTGACAATTCCCCAAGCTAAAATAATATAAATGATTAGAGCAACAATAGTTGCAGGTTCTAAAACCGAAGTTGTTTCTATTCCTTGGGTATATCCCTTACTAAAAACTCCATTAAAAGGTAGAATAAAAATTCCAGTCAAATTATAAATTAATCTAACAAAACCACTAGTCAAACTTGCACCTGTTAGTTTTAAAATTAATCTAAAAACTAACAAAATTTCTAAAACTCCGAATAAGAAATAGATTATATACTCAATCTTTTGAGATTTAGTAGCTCCATTCACAACCGGAGGATTGATAATTTCTGTCATAATATTCCCCTATATTTTAAACAAATAAAACTAAAAACATTCGAATCTTTCTTAGATTTCCGTTTTTCTAATGATTGTTTCTGAAGGTAAATATTTTATTAATGCTTTTTCGACCAATTCGGTCAAAGTTAAATCTTCTAATATTGCTTGTGCTCGAGCGTGTTTAGCCAGAGCTGGTTTAACAAAAAGAGTTATTCGTTGTTTTGTAGTAGTTGTCATATTACTAATACTACACTTACTTGTAATGATTGTATATAGGCAAATACTAATTTAAATAATTTAAGAATTTAGTTAAATTTTCTCATGAAATATATTTGGATATTTTTTTCTAAAAGTAATTGATTGATCTTATTCAAGTATTTTATTAAATAATTCCTGGTCTGATAGACACCATGGTTTAAAACTTCCTTCTTCTTCGTTTCCTGTCGGTATTTTATCTCTTTCAATAATATAAGATTGAATTTGTCTTTCGTTTAAATCAATCCCAGCAAGTTTAGCCATATCTTCTGCCTGCCAATGAGAACACTCATTCATATATTGTGATATATACAATATTTGTTTATTTTATTTCAAAAAATTCTAATTCTTTATTTATTAAATTCTGGGCTTGAGTAATATCAATATCAGAAAGACTGATACCTAAATTGGCTATACCTTGTTCTAGTTTAATAATTCTTAGTTTTTTTTCTACTATGGTCATAACCATGCCATTTTTAAGCTGGCCGCTTTTTAAGGTACCAAATAGTACTGGCACCCCTTGAACACTAAATATCGTCTGAGGAATAAAAATATTTTTATCAAAAGGCATAATAAAGTCGGTCAAATAAACCATTAACAATTAATTTTAAGGCCTGCTGAAAAA
>JBAYMA010000049.1:0-4343 GCA_041663805.1 Candidatus Shapirobacteria bacterium
CCAATCCAAAATTCTTATTATTATTTATTAAAATTATATTATCCATTTTTTTGTACGGGCGTATTGCAATACGCCCCTACCTATATATTTTCTATTTTTTCTTTTACAATTTTTGAAATTAATCCACCATCCACTGTTCCACCAGTTTTAATCATCACTTCTTTCATAACAAATCCAAAATTATTCCCCTTATCTATTATCGCTTGGTTTACAATTTCTCTAACTTTTTCTTCACTGATATCTTCTGGTAAATATTCTTTAACTACTAAAATTTCATAATCTAATTCGTCAACTAAATCTTGCCTGCCGCCTTTTAAAAACATTTCTCTTGATTCTTCCTTATTTTTTAATTCTTTTCTCAAAACCATCATCTCCTCAGCTTCTGTCAAAGCTCCGGGTGGCAGTTGTAATTCTTTTTTATCAATCAATGAAATCAAAAATCGCAACACATCCACCCGCTTATTATCACGGTTCTTCAACGCATTAAAACTATCTTGTTTTAATTTATTTCGCATCGTGTCTCCTAGAATTTTTTGCTTTTCGGCGACATTTATCTCGCCAAACAATTATTTTCTTTTTAGCATATCTTTCTTCCGAAGGTTTAACATAAGAAGTTCTTTTTCTAACTTCCTCAGTAATATCCTCTTCCAAACAAAGTCTCCTAAATTTACCTATAATATCGTCTTTTGATTCTCCTTTATTTTTCTTTACTATAATTGGCATTAAAAATTCACACCTCCTTTAATTAAAAGTTCCTTATTTTACCTATAATTTACTATCTTGTAAACACTTTATTCTATCCATACTATTTGTTATTGGTAGGTTATTATAAGTACCACCAATTTGGCATTTGTCTACATTTGATGGGGTGACTGTTCCTTTTGAACAAGAAATATAGTCTATACTGTTAACAACTCCATCTTTATTATAATCAGTTGTTTTGTCACAAGTAGAAGTATTATTAGTAGTTGTTGATGAAGAAGCCACAGGTGCTAATGTTGTAACTGGATTAATTAGTGCTACAGTTGGAACCGGTGTTTCACTAGAAACAACTTCTGAAACCTCACCTTTAGTCTTAAAGCTATACATCATTCCCCCATTGTCAAAAACATTATCACTATCGACCACAATTTTATAATAGTAAGAAGTGTTACTTCTTAAATTAGTTAACAAAATATTGTGATTAATAGTTGGTTCAACATCTTCTGCCATTAAAAGTAAACTAGCCATATTTGTTCCGTAAAAAATCGAAGCTTTAATCGATTTATCTGTTATCCACGAAATTGTAGCCGTCTTGCCATCTTCACTAGGAACATTCGTTAAATTCTGAGGTTCGTAACCAGCAATAGCTCCACTCATAAAAGTTTTAGCCACATTCAAACCCAAAACAGACAAAATTATGACCAAAATCAAAATAGCAAAAATTATAACTGTCTTTAAACTAACTTTTCCCTTCATAAGAATTTTAAAAATAAAGCTGAAAGTATACTAACAGCTCCAAAGACAATCAAACCAACAGTTGAAGCAATTCCTCCAGTCTGTGGTAATTCAGTTGTAGTTGCAGCAGGGGTAGTTGTTGGTGTCGAACTAGTAGTGGTACCAATTGTGCTATTTATCGTATAAGACCCGCTTCCATTAGCTGAACAAACAATAATGTCTTTAATTGGTGTTGTCTGAACGATATTTGAATCAGATGGTTGACCGTTACAAGTATAACTAACAATAGCCGTACCAGCTGCTTTTGCCTTAAAAGTAATAACCATTAAATTTCCATTTACCACTTCATCACCAGCCGTCATTGAAGAATTACAACTTGCCGAAAATTTTCCAACAGGCCATTCATCTTGTTTATTAAAAGAACAAGATCCTCCAGTTGTTGTTTTATTAAAAGCCATAGAAGTCGCTGTTTCTATTTTTGTTATTTCCAATTTAGTAGAGTCAAAAGTTCCAATCATATCAACAGCTCCTGCTACTTGACCAGCTGAATCAATCAACATGGTTACCGTAAAAGTATCATTAAGATTATATGTCCCTGTTGCAGGAGAAAAAGAAAGATTAGGATCAACTGCAGCTACAACATTACCCGACATCAACAAAAATGCCGCTGCTAAAAATAAATTCAATACTGTCTTTTTCATTTTTACTTAATTACATTAATTTCTAACTGATTACTAGCAAAAGGCAAAGCCTTAGCTGAAGTATTCTCTACAAATAGAGTAACAAATTTCTTATCTTCATTACCAGTAGCAACTTCAAACTTATATAAGCCAACTGTTTTTGCTTTAACATCAAAACTAACTAAATTTACTAAATCATCAACATTAAAAGTAATTCCTTGTTTAGTCTCGATTAAATATTTAACCACAATCATTCCATCTTCTTTCACTACCTTACCAATAATAGGTTTTTCTAATTTATCATCAAAAATCAATCCGCTAATCTCTAAATTCTTAGAATCATATTTGATTGCAATGTCTATTGCGTCTAAACTTTTCTTTTCTTTAACTAAAGCTTGTAATTTAATTTGATAATTTTTGCCAATTTTCATTTCTTTAGCATCTGTAACAAAAGACAAATCGAAATAATTTTCATTTTTAACCTCTTGAATAATTTCATTTTTTTCAGCAATTACATCTGATGTAACAGTTTTCTTTTCTAGATTAGAAACCAGCATTATGCTTTCAAAAATAACTACTACAGCTATAACCGGTATTAAAGTTTTTAACATTTTGTTATTTGTTTCCATTTTTTTAAATAATTTCTAATTAAGACTTTTTGCAGAAAATTGTTTTTCTAAAGAATTCTTATAAATTTGTAAATCTAGTCCGTTAACATAACAATCTCCATTTAAGTCAGATTTCAAAACTCCATTAGTAGCAACTTCTTTATTCCATTCATTCTTCATTGCGGCAAAATCAAAACCATCTATAGAACCATTTCCATCAATGTCTCCATTCAAAATTGACCAATTATATAAAGTTAATGTTTTGTCAACCAAATCAGATACTTTTATTAAACTAGTATCCCCAGAAACAAATCCACCAGTTTGTTCATTACGACCATAAAGAGTTGTTAATAATTTAAGGTGGCTATCTTTAATATTGGTTACATATATATAAATTTTATCTGTTAATAAGTAAGTATTATCAAGTTCAAAATCTTTAATTTCATAAACTTGATAACCATCATTGACTACTTTAACCGTTGAAAATTTATCATCAACTTTAGTTGCTATCATTTCCCTTGTAATCCCCGCATCTCCAGCCTTGGAAACGTTTACTTTTAATTTCATTTGTTGATCTAAACACTTATCGTTAGCACCAGCAAAAACACCAAGCATTGAAACTTGCATTGTTAATTTTGGTGCAGTATAACCAGGATCACAATCAACTGTTTCAGTCGCTGGATGAGTTACACCACCTGTACAAGTTCCAGTTTTAGTCCAAGTTTTAGTCTGTTTACCAGTACTAGGACAAGTTGTTGGAGATAAAGCTGAAGTCCAATTAGCTGTAGTACAAGCAATATCACATCCAGTAACGGCACCACAAAGAGCTTCACTGGAGAAAGTGGTAGTTCCATTGGCTGCGGTTGAACTTGCACTGTTTTTAGTACATACCCAATTTCCAGTTGAAGTATTACAAGAACCTTTTGTAAAGATAGTATAAGTTGTTTGATTACATCCAGTGTAATCTTCACATTTTTCTTTATCAGAAAAAGTGGTACTTCCATTAGGCGCTGTTGTACTTGTACTACTAGTACATGAATATTTACCTGTCGAAGTATTACAAGAACCTTTTGTGTATATGGTATAAGTTGGAATTGAATTTGGTACACAACATCTTCCTGGAAGATACATTTTTGGACTTAAACATTTATTAGCCACAAAAGTTCCACCAGTACAAACATCATTAGTTACACATTTTCCCTTGGCGTCTGTACAACCATTATCATTTCCAACCCAACTATTACCACTACAAAGAGTAAGTTTAGAGTCTATTTTTGTTTTTGCACCATTAGCACATTTATAGGGGACTCCACTTTCACACCAAGGATCAGTTTTAGTACAACCAGAATCTGGAGCAGTATTAGCAATACAATAATAAACCTGAGTAGTTCCATCTTGTAATTTACAAGTTTCATTAGTAGAACAACCAGTTGCTCCTCCATAAGGATTACATTTCGATAAATTATGAATACAATATCCATTAAAACACTTATTTAAAAAACACTCATCATTACTTTTACAAACACTACCGTTACCTTTTTTAGGAGGTGCTGCTACACACGCACCACCAACACAAGTTTGACCAGTTTTAGAACAATCAGATACTTGTCTCCAATCA
>JBAYMA010000050.1:0-4166 GCA_041663805.1 Candidatus Shapirobacteria bacterium
AAAAACTCATCCAAAAGATAAAGAAAAGTTTAATGGAATAAATTCTTGTGTGATTACAACACCATAATATTTTTATTACCTAGTTGATCAATCTTTATAATTTATGAAATATGATTTTTAGAAGCGCTTAAAGATGGTGTAAAATCTGACATGGTATCTAAGAAAAAATTGGTTAAATTTGACCTTCATATGCACACTTTTAGAAGTGACGGTTTTAATAGCACCAGAAAAATGTTGATGACGGCCAAAAAAAGAGGTTTAGATGTGGTAGCCATAACTGATCATAACGTCGTTAATAAATTAAATCCTGAAGAAACATTTGAAAAATATGGTATTTACACTATTCCGGGTTTTGAATTGTCTTTTTTGAGAGGACATCTTCTAATTTTAGGATTAGATAAAGATTTAGCTGAAAAAAAAATAAAAGAATGGAAAATACCACCAAGAAAAATGGCCGTGATAGCCAGAAAAAAAACAATTAGAAAAATATTAAGATGGTCGGTAGATAATGGAGCATTGGTGATAGCAGCTCATCCAAGACTACCAACAGGAACAATGTCTTTGAAGGGTAGTTTTTTAGCAAAACTCTATAAAGAAGGATTAATACATGGAGCAGAAGTCCATAATAATGGATTAGAAGTACATTTTAGTAGAAAACTTTATCTTTTTTGGCACAGATTAATTGAAAAATTAACAAAGAAAATGGGAATACCAACTTATGCTAATAGTGATGCTCACCATCATTGTTTAATAGGCACTAGATTTAATATGATTAAATTAGACGATCCAACTAAATTATTAGAAAAATTAAAGAGTAAAAGGGTAAAAATTAGACACGGGACAAAAAGCGATTTGTGATTGAGATTTAGCACGAACACTTAATTCTTCAACAACTAAATTAATAAGTTTCTTGGATTCAATTTCATTTTTTTTAAGAGACATATTCCAATCAAGACCAGGACCAGTATTACCTTCTAAAAGATAAGTATTACCATTATTACTAACAATAAAATCTAGGGCATAAAAAGAATGTTTTTTATCTAAAATTTGAGTAATTAAATTTGATTTTGTAACTACAGATTCAGGAATCTCATTGATAGATAAATAAGTTAATGAACCACCTTGATGTTCGTTACAACGAAATTCATCTGTTTTAGCTACTCGAATATAGGATTGAATAATTTTGTCTTTAAGATAGATAAGACGAATATCAGTGGAGCCAAGACAATCGTTATAACTGAAACCTTGATCAAATTTAGTAAAAGGCTGAATAATAAAAAAGATATTGGTGTTTTTATTAACAATATTAAACATATCTTTAGATTCACCAATTTTAAATTTATAAACATGTCGACCACCAGCGCCAAATTTATCTTTCATAATAATATCCTGACTAAAGTCCTTTGAATTGGGATGACAATTAATTAGTTTGGTAAGTTTTTTACAAGCATTTTTAACATTTTTAAGAGTATTATCCTCTAAAGAGATGGTTGGAATGCAATGTTTTGATAGTTTTTCATAAGTCTTTTGTTTATCAAAAAATAAATTAAATAAGTCTGGATCATTAAAGGGTTTAATCTTGTCTGAAGAAAATAATAATTGACGACGTAATTTAATATCATTATTAGTTGGAGAAAATTTATCAAAAATTAAATTAGAAAAACAAGGAGAATTAATTTTGAGCCATTTTTTATTTTTAAAAATCCAAAAACTACGGCAAATTCCAGGTCCAACAATATCGGCTGAAGTAGTGAAAGCAGCATTTAAGTTAAATTTATGGCAGATTTTAAGAAAGTAACTATAAACAGTATTGTAAGATTCACTTCGAGAACCTTTGGGAAATGGAGTCGTATTTTCATTAGATATATCAAAAGCGCTAGAAGCAAGTGATTCGGTATATACAATAAGAACATCGAAAATGATTAAATTTTTCATAAAAGAATAAAACACAAAATCAAAACTTACGGAAAAAAAAGTTTCTATGTGAAATAAATATCTTCTATTATAGCCTATTTTAGGAATGATCACTAGCTTTTAATCCGAAAATACGATATTATTACCACGTAGGGATTTTTTGAAGATACTTTAGAGGTCACTACGGATTATATATTTGCACAAAAAATGGCAAAAAAATTGTATGTTGGAGGTTTGTCTTATCAGACAACCGATAGTAGTTTAGGAGCAGCTTTTGCTCAAGCTGGTACTGTAGTATCAGCCATAGTTATTAAAGATAAATTTTCCGGTCAATCGAAAGGTTTTGGATTTGTAGAAATGTCTACCGACGAAGAAGCAAATACAGCTATTGAGTTATGGAATGAAAAAGAACTTGACGGTAGAACCGTTAAAGTTAATGAAGCCAGACCAATGGAAGACAGACCACCTAGAAGAGATAATTTCTCTCGTGGTCCACAACAAGGTGGATTTGGTGGTGGAAACAGATATTAATTTGTTTTAAAACTTTAGAAAACCCGTCTTAACAGGCGGGTTTTTTGATGGAAATAAATCTTTATTAGTTTTGGTAAAAATTAAATGTTAATATATAAACTATATGAATCAAACAGAAGAAAAATGTCCAAAATGCGGAGCTGATTTAGGAGAAATTACTGAAACAGCAACTGGAAGAAAATTACAACGTTGTACTAAAGGTTCTTGGAACCCTCAAACACATACAAATGAAGGTTGTGATTATGTTAAATGGCTAGAAGTTGAACCACAACAATTAGATGAAAAATGTCCAAAATGTGGAGCTGTTTTGGTATTACAAGTGACTCGTTTTGGTAAAAAGATGAAAAAATGTAGTGCTGGTTCTTGGGATAAAGAAACTAAAAAAGTAATTGGTTGTGATTATGTAGAATGGATAAATGGTACTTCAGAAAATTTAGAAGAAAAATGTCCTAAATGTGGAAATAATTTAGTTTTATTTACTACAGTTAATGGTAAAAAAATGAAGAAATGTTCTACATCTGGTTGGGACCGAGAGGCTAAAAAAGCAACTGGATGTGATTATGTGTTATGGTTAAAACCTGGACAAACTGTCAGTGATAATGGTGAAGAATTTTTACCACCAGAAGAATCTCTTAACTTTTAAAGGAATTTAAGAAACAAAGCTGAGACTAAACTAACAGTTCCAAAAACAATCAAACCAAGAGTTGAAGCAATTCCACCAGCCCTAGGTAGTTCCGATGTAGTAGTAGTAGTTGTTGTTATTATTGCAGTCACAGTAGGTGTTGTAGTTGTAGTTACAGTTGGAGTTACAGTTGGAGTAGAGGTAGGAATAATTACTGCTTCATATACATGACTACTAAAAGAATCAGTAATACTAATAAAATCTCCTAATTTAGACCAAGAAGAACGCAACATTTCAATACCATCTCTTAAAATATCTGTCATTAAATCAAATCCAAAAGAATAAGTAAAACTATCTGTACCAGAAGAACGACAAACTGCCACCTTATTGTTTGAAATTGGATTAAGAATCATCTTTGAAGGAATAGATACTCCTTCAGGATAAGATCCATAATCAATTGTTATATTTCCAGCATCAGTAATTGCTAATTGATTATCATCACAATTAAAATTAGTACTTTTTACTACACCAGAAGTTATTCCAGTAATTAATCTTTGATCACGATTAATTGTTAAACCATTATTAGAAATATAACTTTCCTTATTTATTCGATAAATTTTCATATTTCCTGTTCCAGTTCTATCACTAGTAAAAAGTAAATATCCATGTCCAATTGAAACTGTATTTTCCACCCAACCTGTTTCTGGTGAAGTCCACACAGTTGAACCATCAGTTTTATCAAATGCCTTAACTCCTGAATTGTAAGATAAATAAATAAATCCATCACTTGTCAAAACTGGAGAAGAAAAAGTTCCAGTTGCTTCTGTACTAACTGACCAAACAAGACTACCATCACTCATATTTCTAGCATACAATTTAGCATCATTTTTAGTTCGATAATACATAATACCGTTTTCAACTACTGGTGTGGCTCCTAATCCATCTTCAGTTTGTGTTCCAACTACAACACTCCATTTAGTTGCCCCAGTTATTTTATTTACCACTATTACACCACGATCAGCCCCAATAACTAATTCATCACCAACCAATGCTGGTCTTCGTAACATATATCCTAATCCATGAGGATTTTCCCAAATAA
>JBAYMA010000051.1:0-4068 GCA_041663805.1 Candidatus Shapirobacteria bacterium
CTCCAGATATATATCAACAAACTCAACAAAAAATTCTTTCCTCTTATAATTTACAAAATAGAAATTATTATCTATATTTAGGTACTCTTAAACCCAATAAAAATATCCCTTTTTTAGTTAGATCATTTTCTAAATTTTTAAAACAAGAAAAAAAGTCCTCCCTTCATCAAGGGAGGATGTCCGAAGGACAGGTGGGTTTAGTTATTGCTGGCAAAAAGGGTTGGCTCTTTGATGAAATTTTTAACACAGTTAAAAAAGAGGGGATTGAATCTAATGTAATTTTTACCGACTTTGTCAGTGAATCTCAAAAATGGACCTTGTATAAAAATGCCATTTGTTCTATTTTACCCAGCACTTATGAAGGTTTTGGTATTCCAGCTATCGAATCTATGAAAATTGGCACTCCTGTTATTGTTTCCAATATTCCACCTCTAAAAGAGGTAGTAAAAAATTGTGGTCTTTTTATTGATCCTAAAAATAAAGAAGATTTAGTTAAAAAAATGATTGAGATTTCTGATCCACAAATTAGACAAAAATATTCTGTTTTAGGTCAAACCCAAGCTAATAAATTTACCTGGGAACAAACTGCCAAATCAGTGTTAAAAGTTTTCGAAAAATTTCATATATAATCATCTTATGAAAGATCGTAATAATATTAATTTGAATTCATCTCAAATCTCTAAAAAAATTATTATTCGAATTAAAACCATTTGTCTTGAATTTTGGCTAATGATTTTACGTTTCGTTGGTTTTATTCCACTTCATTTCGTCCGCAAATTTTTCTACCTTATTTCTGGTATTGATATGCCATTTTTTAAATCAACTATTCACATTGGTGCTAATTTTTTTAATCCTAATAATATTTCCATTGGTGAAGACACCATTATTGGTGATCATTGTTTTCTAGATGGTCGTGCCCCTCTTAAAATAGGTTCTCATGTTGGTATTGCTAGCCAAGTTTTAATTTATAATGATGAACACGATATTAATTCACTCGATTACAGCAATTCTTTTGGACCAGTTGAAATTGGTGATTATGTTTTTATTGGCCCTCGAGCTATTATTCTACCTAACACAAAAATTGGTCGAGGAGCTGTTGTCGCCGCTGGTGCAGTAGTTACTAAAGATATTCCTGATTTTGAAATTTGGGGTGGAGTTCCAGCAAAAAAAATTAGTGATCGAAAATTAGAAAACCCCAATTATAAACTTGGTCGACCTATGCTTTTCCAATAATGATTAAAAAAATCTTTATTATTATTCTTGTCGTTTTTAATATTTTGGCGGTCATTTATTTAGTTTCTCCAACTCCAACTTTACCTAATCTAGTTAATAGTGCTAAATCTAATCTTCCCGGAGATACTGTTCAAATTGAAAATGTTTCTGGATATTTTACTAATATGTCCCGTACTGAAGTTATGAATTTTTACAAAGCCTATTACACTGGTTTTTTTCGAATTAACCTCAACCATCCACCCGAAAAAGCTAAAGAAATTATCGTTAATACTATTCCTAGTTATTATTTTGAAGAATTTATTTTACCTTTTAAAGAGTCTCTTTATATTAATGGTTTTGAATGGGAAAATGATGTTTTTACTAAATCAGAAAAAAGAATTAAAAATAAAATTATTTATGAAAAAAAAGAATACAAATCCAAAATTACTATCAGAAGATTTCCTACCAGTATTCCTAAAAGATTAATTTCTTTCTTTGCTACTGAAGCTGGAATTATTTTTGCTCTCTATACTTTTAAAACTTTTATTTTCAAAAAGAAATTATGAAACCAATATTATCTATTATCATAATTTCTTATAACACTTGCGATATTACTTTAAATTGTCTTAAATCTATTTTTCAAGATAAAGGTCTTAAACAAACTCCTTTTGAAATTATTGTCGTTGATAATAATTCTAAAGATGATTCTGTTAAAAACTTAAAAAAACTTGGAGACAAAATTATTTTTATTGAAAATAAAAATAATGCTGGTTTTGGTAAAGCTAATAATCAAGGTTTAAAAATTGCCCAAGGCAATTATATTTTATTTCTTAATTCCGACACTATTATTCTTCATTCTGCTATCAGTCAAAGTTTAGATTGGCTTTGTTCTCATCCAGAAAGTTCTACTTGCACTGCTCAATTATTAAATAAAGATAAAACTATTCAAGCTAGTGGGGGATTCTTCCCTAATTTAGGCAATGTTTTTACTTGGTGTCTTAGTCTTGATGATTTACCTTTAATTAATAAAATTATTAAACCAATTCATCCTCACACTCCCAATTTTTATACTCACGATAAATTTTTTACAAAAGATCACCCCCAAGACTGGGTTACCGGTGCTTTTATGTTAACCCGTAAAAATATTCTCAACAAAATTGGCGGTTTCGATGAAAATTATTTTATGTATGGAGAAGAATTAGAACTTTCCTTTAGAATTAAAAATAATACTCTTAATAATCAAGTTTGGTATTTAATTGGCCCTCAAATAATTCATCTTGGTGGAGCTTCTGCCAAAAATAAAATTGATCCAATTTTAAATGAATATCGAGGTATTTCATCTTTTTTTAAAAAACACAAAGCTAGTTGGCAATATCCAATTGTTAAATTATTATTAAAGATTAATGCTTTTATTCGAGCTATTATTCATTTGTCACCAATCTATCTACAAGCATGTTCAAAAATATAAATATTTTTCGACCAATATTAGCTATTCTTATTCTTTTTATTCCTTTGTATCCTAAATTTCCGTTATTCAATGTTTCTGGAACTTACGTTGCTATTCGTCTTGACGATATTATTATTGCTTTGTCTGTTTTAATTTATTTTATTTATCAAATTCGTCATCGTTTTCCTATTTTACAAACTAAAATTACTAAATTATTTATAGTCTATTTTGTAGCTATTTCTATTAGTTTTATTAATGCATTTTTAATTTATCAAACTGATTCTACTAATATTTTGTTACTTCATCTTTTTCGTCGTTTCGAATATATTTCTCTTTTTTTTGTAACTATTCAATCTGTTCGTACTATAAAAGATTTCAAATTTGCTTATATTTTTTTATTAATTGCCACTTTTTTTGTTTGTATTTATGGTTATGGTCAAAAATATTTTAACTTTCCTGTAGTTTCCACTATGAATTCTGAATTTTCCAAAGGTCAACTTCTTCAAATGAATATTTGGACTAGGGTCAGTTCCACTTTTGCTGGTCATTATGATTTAGCTGCTTTTTTAAGTGTGGTTTTAATTATTATTATTGTAGTTGCTTTAATTAATAAAAATATTTTTATTAAAATTATTAGTTTAATAATTTGGTTACCAGCCTATCAAATCTTTACTTTTACTGCTTCCAGAGTTTCTACTTTTGCTTTTTTAGGTGGCGTCTGTATTACTTTATTTTTACTCAAAAAATATTTATGGATTATTCCTATTTCTGGATTAGTTGTTTTTAGTATTTTCAATTCCAAAGATCTCAATCAAAGATTACTCGCCACTATTCCAGCCTTCAAAAATCAAAATAATGTTCAAAAAATAACTCCTACTCCTACTATTATTCCAACCTTAACCCCTACAATTACAGCTGTTATTACTCCAGTAAAAACTATTACTCCTACCCCTACTGTTGTTCGTCACCAAGAAACCGAAACCTATCCACCAGTAGATTCTGATGTCGGTGTGGCTCGTTCTGGTGAAATTAGATTTAATGCTGAATGGCCTAGAGCTATCAATGCTTTCAGAAAAAACATCTTTGTTGGCACTGGCCTGGGTTCAATTACTTTAGCAACTGACAATGACTATCTCCGATCTTTAGGAGAAAGCGGTTTGCTAGGTTTTATTTCTTTTTCCGCTATTTTTATCTTTTTTGTTGTTAAAACCATTCCTGTTATTTTTATTAAAAACAAAAATAATTATCAAAAAATTAGTTTAATCTTCTTTGGGGGATTGCTTGCCACTTTAGCTAATGCTATTTTTATTGATGTTTTTGAAGCTTCCAAAACAGCCTATCTATTTTGGATTATGATGGGTCTTTATTATCAATCATTAAATCTCCAAGATGACAAAAACTAAACGCAA
>JBAYMA010000052.1:0-3876 GCA_041663805.1 Candidatus Shapirobacteria bacterium
AAATCGTTAAAACGAATTCGCTGACCATCATCAACTCCAGCAGGAATTTTAATTTTTTTCTTTTTACCGTCAATAGAAATTTCTTTTTCAACACCATTGGCAGCTTCTAAAAAAGAAATAGAAATTTTGTAAGTGGCTAATTGTTTTTGATTTTGTTGACGAAAACCACCACTGCCTCCAAAAAATTGTTCAAAAATATCAAAAGGATTACTAAAACCGCCAAAATCAAAATCAGCACCACCAAAAGGATTGCCGCCACCTTGGGTATAAGTAAAATTGAAAGGACCATTTTGTTGAGTATAAGTATGGCCACCACTAGGACCAGAACTAGGATCAAAAGCAGCATGACCAAATTGATCATAAGCAGTTTTCTTTTGATCATTACTTAAAACTTCATAAGCTTCGTTAATTTCTTTAAATTTTTCTTCAGCATCGGGAGCTTTGTTGCGATCTGGATGAAACTTAAGAGCTGACTTACGATAAGCGCTTTTAATTTCTTCTTTAGAAGCACCTTTAGTAACTCCTAAAACTTCATAAAAATCTGGTTTCATTGACTGTTATTATACACAGATATCCCGAGATTTCGGGATATCTGTGTTAATTTAATTTTTATTGAACGACTTCCCCTTCTTCGGCTTCTTTGGTTTCTTTAGCCTTGTCATCTGATTTTGGATCAGAAGTTCCTGCTTCTGGTTCACCAGTTGGTTCGCCAGTAGGCGGAGCAGATTGTTGATAAATAGCAGCACCAACAGTTTGAAGAATTTGACCTAATTCTTCGGAAGCTTTATTAAAATCATCAGCTGTAACATCAGATTTAACTAAAACTTCTTTAGCTTCTTTAATTTTTTCTTCAATTTTTTCTTTATCTTCTGGTTTAACTTTGTCAGCAAAATCCTTAAGAGTTTTTTCGCCAGAGAAAATAGTGCCATCAAGTTTATTTTTAGCTTCAGCAAGAAGACGTTTGTCTTCATCTTCTCGAGCATGAGCTTCGGCATCTTTTTTCATTTGCTCAATTTCTTCCTCTTTAAGATTGGTAGCATTTTGAATAGTAATCTTTTGCTCTTTGCCAGTACCTTTATCTTTGGCGGAAACTGACAAAATACCATTACTATCAATATCGAAAGTAACTTCTATTTGAGGCATACCTCGAGGTGCAGGAGGAATACCATCTAAGATAAATCGACCGAGAGATTTATTATCGGCAGCCATAGGTCTTTCACCTTGCAAAACATTGATTTCAACTTGAGGTTGATTATCAGAATAAGTGGTGAAAATTTGAGATTTCTTGGTAGGTACAGTAGTATTTCTCTCAATAAGAGGAGTCTTAACTCCACCAGCAGTTTCAATACCAAAAGTTAATGGAGTGACATCAAGAAGAACAATATCTTTGACTTCACCAGTAAGAACAGCTCCTTGAACAGCAGCTCCAATAGCTACTACTTCATCAGGATTGACGGTATTATTTAACTCTTTACCAAAGAAATTTTTAACAACTTCTTGGACTTTAGGCATACGAGTCATACCACCGACCATAATAATTTCTTTGATATCAGCTTTGGTAACTTTGGCGTCTTTAAGGGCTTTTTCAACTGGACCAATAGTTTTTTGAACTAGATCATCAACTAATTTTTCCAACTCAGAACGAGTTAATTTTTTAGTTAAATGAAGTGGTTGACCATCTTTTTGAGTAATAAATGGCAAATTAATTTCGGTTTCAGCAGCAGAACTCAACTCAATTTTGGCTTTTTCAGCAGCTTCACGAACACGTTGAAGAGCTTGAGGATCTTTACTGAGATCGACTCCATTTTGTTTTTGGAAATCATCAGTAATCCAAGTAATAATTTTTTGATCAAAATCATCTCCACCAAGGAAAGTGTCACCATTGGTAGCTTTGACTTCAAAAATTCCCCCACCAATTTCAAGGATAGAAATATCAAAAGTACCACCGCCAAGATCGTAGACAGCTACAAGTTCATTTTCTTTTTTATCCAAACCATAGGCAAGAGCAGCAGCAGTTGGTTCGTTGACAATACGTTGAACATTAAGACCGGCAATTTCGCCAGCTTGTTTAGTAGCTTGTCGTTGAGAATCATCAAAATAAGCAGGAACAGTAATAACAGCATCGGTAACTTTTTCACCAAGATATTTTTCAGCATCAGCTTTACATTTTTGTAAAATCATAGCGGAAATTTCTTGAGGAGTATATACCTTACCATTAACTTCGACTGAAGCAGTATTATCTTTACCAGCAATAATTTTATATGGAGCCACACTTTGAGTTTTTTTAACCTCTGGATCATCCATACGACGACCCATTAATCTTTTAACACTATATATAGTGTTTTGAGAATTAAGAACCATCTGTCTTTTGGCAAGATCGCCAACTAATTTTTTAACTGGTTCAACAACAGAAGGAATAGTATTTCGTCCTTCTGAACTGATAATAACTTTTGGTTTACCACCCTCCATAACAGCAACGCAGGAGTTGGTAGTACCAAGGTCGATTCCGATTATTTTGTTTGACATAGTTTTTATAAAAAATAATTAATTAATAATTTGGTCTGTTTTTCCAACAGTAACTTGAGCAGGTCGGATAACATGACCGTTTAATTTGTAACCTATTTTTTTGACATCAATGACAAAATTATTTTTGCCTTCGACAACTTCAATACATTCCATAAATTGAGGATCAAATTCTTGATTTTTGGCTAAAATTTCCTCTAATCCTTCACTTTTTAAAACAGAAGTAAATTTATCGATGGTCATTTTTAAACCAGAATCTTGAAGATGTTTATAAGTTAAGTAGAGATCGTCTAAAATCTCTATCATTTTGGTAACAATAGCTGTAGTAGTTAAAGTTATAAAAAGTTGACGTTGAGATTCAATTCTTCTCTCAAAATTGGCATAATCAGCTAAAGAACGTTTGAGTCGATCTTCCAATTCAATATTTTTTTGTTCCAAAATTACTAATTTTTCGACTTGATTATTGTTGTTTTTAGGATATTTTTTAACCATGTTTTGGATATTAACGAGTAATTGTAGAAATTAGCTGAGCAAAATAGTCAACCATAGGAATAATGTGATGATAGTGAAAACGAGCTGGACCAACTACACCTAAAATACCTCGATGAGGACCGGCTTCATAATTTTGATAAATAAAACCGCATGGTTCTAAAAATTCCATACCTAAATCTTCACCAATTAAAAGATGAATTATTTTTTCATCATCAGTTGAACTGACTTTGTTAATAATTTCGAACCAAAAATTGGAATTATCTAATAAAGAAAGAACTGTTTTGGTAACGTCAATATTATAAAATTCAGGTTCTTCTAAAAGATTTGAGGCACCATAACTATAAATTAAACCATGATCAGTAGTAGCAATAGCCATAGATCGAGTGCGAGTAGCTAATTCTTTAGTTGTTTCTCTTAAAAGTCGATCAAATTCATTGCGATAATCCCAAATTGATTCTTTGACACCAACCTCTTCACTAACAGATAAAAGTTTAGGAATCATAAGATTTCGAACATAATATTTAAGTCCCATAGAAGTAGGACAACGACCGGCTGAAAGATGACTTTTTTTCAAAAAACCCATTTGAGTCAAAGTCGACATATCATTTCTGATAGTAGCTGAAGAAATACCTAAGGAAAATTTTTTCTCAAGAGTTTCTGAACCGACGGCAGCTGCCGTCTCAATAAACTCTTCTACAATAGATTTTAAGATTTTTATTTGTCGTTGAGTTAGATCTGACATATTAGCAATATAATAGATCGACTGCTAAAAAGTGTCAAGAGGGGAAATTTATTTAATATCTTTTTTATAGAAAATAAAAAAGATACAAATGAAAAAACAGGTTAGAAAAATGAAATTTA
>JBAYMA010000053.1:0-3649 GCA_041663805.1 Candidatus Shapirobacteria bacterium
ATACTATATATAGTATAAATTGGTTACCAATTGGTGGTTTTTGTAAGTTATATGGTGAAGATGGTGATGGAAGAGGTGGTGAAGCTTTTAATCATAAAAAACCATGGCAAAAATTAATAATAGTTTTGGGTGGAGTGTTAATGAATTTGGTTTTAGCAATTGCAATTTTTAGTGTGGTTTATACAATTTTAGGGGTTCCTAAAGAAACAGATAAAGTTAAAATTATTGGGATTGCTAAAAATTCACCAGCAGAAAAGGTTGGACTAAAGGAAGAAGATGTGATTTTGAAAGTAGCAGACAAAGAAATTAAAAAACCGGAAGAATTAATGACTGAAGTGGCTAAATATAAAGGACAAAATATTAAATTATTAATTAATAATGAAGAATTAAAAATTAATAAAGAGGTGGAGGTGGAGGTGAGGGAAAATCCACCAGAAGGGGAAGGGGTAATCGGAATTGCAATTTCAAATATGGAAATGATAAAAGTGCCTTGGTATCGATGTTATGAAGGGATTGGAGCTGGTTTTAAGGAAGCTTATTTTTGGGGAGATATTATTGTTAGAGGAGTATTTAAAATGATTGGTGGGTTATTTATGGGTCAAGTGCCAAAAGATGTTAGTGGTCCAATTGGAATGTATGAAGCAACAAGTTCGATTAATAAAAATCAAGGATTTTTAGCTGTAGTTCATTTTTTTGGAATTGTGTCGGTTAATTTAGCAGTGATAAATATATTACCTTTTCCGGCACTGGATGGAGGCAGAATTATTTTTGTGTTATACGAAATGATTACCAAGAAAAAAGCCAATCAAAAATTAGAAATGATAGTAAATAGTATTGGAATGATATTATTATTGACTTTGATTTTGTTGATAACAGTGGGGGATATAAGCAGAGTGTTGAATAAGTGATAGATTGACTAAACTTTTTAAAAGTGTTTTACTTTTACTATATAAATATTTTTTATAGAAAATGAACAAAAAAAGAGGTATTTCCCAAATAGTAGTGATGGTTATTATGTTGGTTTTAGCAATTGCTCTTCCCGTAACAACAAAATTGGTTCAACAGAGTCAGGAAAATAGAAGTAAAGCAGCAGGAAGCTATACTAAGGGGAATCGCTACTGTGGTAATGGTATTTTTAACAGAAATTGGGTTTTTGAATGTAGTATTCTTGATTGTAGGGCAGAAACGGTTGCTAGTTATAATGGTTGGAAATTAATAGAAAAATGTAGTTTGGGTTGTCACAATGGGGCATGTGATATTAAAGGGAATAGTACAACTTCAACTGGAAGTGATAATGGTTGTGGAGCTTATACTACTAGTAGATATTGTGTTAATGGAAAATGGACTGGAACAGATACTTGTACTGGTACATGTATAGCAGCTACATCACCTAGTGGTAGTTGTACTACTTCTACTGGTGCTGCTGGTACTATTCAAGCTGGTCTTTGTAATAGTTTGGTTCACTACAATGATTCTGTTTGTTGTGTACCAAATTCAACTTCTTCAACTGGAAGTGGTAATGGTTGTGGAGCTTATACTAATAGTAGATATTGTGTTAATGGAAAATGGACTGGAACAGATACTTGTGCTGGTACATGTATAGCTACATCATCAACTAGTGGTAGTTGTACTACTTCTACTGGTGCTGCTGGTACTATTCAAACTGATCTTTGTAATAGTTTGGTTCACTACAGTGGTTACCGTTGTTGTGTACCAAATTCAACTTCTTTAATAGATTGTGATTCTAATCCCAATAGAGCTTGTGTTGGAAGTGTAAATACTTGTACTATTGGGGAGGGTGGTAAGGTTATTTCTGGAACTAATTGTACTGGTACAGCAAATTCAGTTTGTTGTGAAGTATCTAGTACTGGTGGTTCAACTCCAACTAATGGTTCTTGTTCAACTACTAAAAATACTTGTACTGCTGGTAATTTTGTTAATGTAACTGATACTGCTACTCAATACAAATGGAATTGTACCGGACTTAATGGTGGAACAACAGCAAATTGTTCTTCGAGTAAACCAATAATTTGTACTGCTGGGGCAACTCAATGTTTGAATAGTACGACAAAACAAACTTGTTCCAATAATGTTTGGGGTAGTAATGAAACTTGTGCTTATGGTTGTAGTAGTGGTGTTTGTAGTAATCCAACTTGTGCTTTGGGTGATAAACAGTGTTCTGGTAATATATTGCAAAAATGTAATGCGACCAGAACTGGTTGGGAGACAGATCAAACTTGTGATGTAACATTGGGTTGTAATTCAGAAACTAAGATGTGTAATGTTTGTTTAAATAGTACTCAAAAATGTGTAGAAACCAATAAATATTTTATTTGTAATAACGGTGCATGGTCAACTACAATTACTGATTGTCCAACTGGACAAGTTTGTACAACCGATGCTGTTAGTACTAGTGTTTGTAGAGCAACTGATTATGTGGCTCCAAATTTAAATATGTTCTTTGCAATCTCTGGAGTTAAAGCTGTTAATCCGTGTTTTGGAGATCTTAGTTTCAAGATTAATGTAGCCAAAGATGGTCAAGATGGAATAACTGGTAATGTAACTGCCACAATTGTAGATAATAAATTTAATGTTAACGGTGATCAAGTATTTAAAATCAGTAATTTTGCTTTAGATAATAATTATGCTTTGACTGACAAAATTAAAATCTTCATTTCGGGAAAGAAAACATTAGCTACTTTATATGGAAAAAATAGCCAAAATTCTGGATTTGGAGCTTTAAATACGAGCCAAATATTAGTTTCCAGTTTAAGTGATAATGCTGTTCTAGATCTTTGGGCTTATCCAGTTCTTAATGGTGATGTTGGGAAAGAGGGTCAACTTGGAACTCAGGATGGAGTGGTTAACGCAGTTGATTTTTCTTATATGAAAAATCAATGGGGAAGAACTTGTAGTGCTGGTCAGAATTTAGAAGCTGATTTAAATGGAGACTGTAGAGTAGATACTTTTGATTTACAAATTTTAAAAAATGCAATGGCTGAACAATATGCCCAAAAAACATTTTAAAGGTTTATTAAAAAAATATGGAAAAAAATAACAATATATTCAAAATTTTTATATCAGTAATTGCAGTAATAGTAATTTTTGAAAGTGTAATATTGGTATCTGGTTTGGAGAAGAGTAATGTGGTAAATAAAGAATCAACTAAATCAGCTGAGGTAAAAAAAGATGAGGTAATAGTAAATAATGTTTTTGATTTAGTTTTTTTAACTGACACCAAAGAGATGGTGGTTGGTAAAAATTATCAAATTAAATTACAGGCTTTAGTTAAAGAAAAAAGTACAATAGATGCAATTGATGTTGCGATTAAATATGATGCCAAAAATTTAGATGTTACAGATTTGGTTTTTGATGAAAAATTACCAAAACCATTTATTAGTCAGGTAGCAAAAACTGATGGAATGATTGTTATTAAATATTTAATAGAAACTAAACAGGGGATGACTTTTAATATTAACGATATTGTTTCTTTGGTTAGTTTTAACGTTAAGACAAAAGCTGCTGGTAGCTATGGATTTGAAATTGCTACTGGTAATGAAGACAAAAAATTTGATACTCTATTTGTAGAGACTACTTCGGTTAAGGCTTTGCCTTTTTCAAGTAATAAATTAGAAATTAATGTAATTAA
>JBAYMA010000054.1:0-3643 GCA_041663805.1 Candidatus Shapirobacteria bacterium
AAAGAATAGATTCCAGAATTCCAAAAACAGTTTTTTCTAATAAGTTTTTCAGCTGTTTCTTTGTCAGGTTTTTCAATAAAAAGACTAATACGGGAATAATTTTCATTTTTTTGTTGAGGGAGAATATAACCAAATGAAGGATTTGGAAAAGTAGGTTTAATTCCAATAGTAACAATACAGTCGTGTTTGGTTGAAATTTTATAAGCTTTATTAAGACTTTTTTTAAATTGAAGATTTTTTTGAATATAATGATCCGAAGGAGTAGTAGTAATAACGGCGTTTGGATTAATATCATAAATATGGCTGATGGCAAAAATTATAGCCATAGCGGTATTTTTTTTGTCTGGTTCGTAAAGAAAATTTTGACTAGGTATTTTATTTCCAATTATTTTTTCAATTTCTTCTTGATATTTTTGATTGGAAACAATAAAAATATTTTTGGAAGAACAAACTTTTTTAGCTCGATCAAAAGTTTGTTCGAGTAATGTTTTTTTACCAAATAAAGATAGAAATTGTTTAGGATAATTGGCATGTGATAAAGGCCAAAGACGAGGTCCAGTTCCTCCGCAAAGAATTACAATATAGTGGTTTGATGTTGTTGCCATAAGTTGTTGATGGTTTGTCTAAAGTTTAACATAAAGTTGGAGGTGGAAAAAATAGTAGCGTTGGTAACACAATCAGTTGAAGAAAAATTTTTTGGATTAAATTTTTTAATAGTTTTGGTAAGAGATTTAATGGTTTGGTATTTAAAGAAAAGTCCGGTTTTTCCATTAATAACAGTTTCAGTAATACCGCCTTTTTTGAGGGCAATAACTGGTTTTCCGCAAGCTTGAGCTTCAAGAGGAGTTAATCCAAAATCCTCTATTTGGGGACAAATTAAAGCCTGACAATGTTGGTAAAGATACTTGAGTTTATGATTACTAACTTTACCTAAAAAGATAATATTTGGATCTTTTAATTTATTTTTTAATTTGACTAAATCTTTTTTATCACGTCCCCGACCAACAATAATTAATTTTTGATTAAGTTTATGACAGGCTTTAATAGCAAGATCAACTTTTTTGTGTTTTACTAATCTGGAAACAACCAAAAAATATTTATTTTCTATTGATGTTTGGCTAGGAGTAAAAAAAGAAATATTGACTCCAGGATAAACAACGGAACTTTGACGTTGGTAATTATCTAAAATTCTTTGTTTAACAGTATTGGAATTACAGAGAAGATAGTCTGGTCTTTGGCCATAAATAAAATCAACTTTTTTATATAAATTTAATAGAGGTTTGAGATATTTAAATTGAGGTGGAGTTTGATAAGTATAGCGGTTGATGTTGTGAAGGTAACAAATAAAAAGTGTTTTTGGAGAAGTTAAAAGACAATGACCACTAACTTGGGTAGTGGAAATAACAATATCATATTGAGAAAAATCAAATTGTTCTAAAGCAATGGCATAAAATGGTGTATAAAAAATATTATTTTTTTTACTAATAGAAAATTTATTTAAAATTGAAGGATAAATTTTATTTTTTTTTGGAAGCCATTTAGTTTTTTTTTGATCATAAATAATGGTGTATACCGGAGAATCGGGAAATATTTTAAGAATATTTAATAAGACTCTTTCAGCTCCACCCCATTGATTTAACCAATCATAAAAAATAGCGACTTTAGGTTCTGTTGTCATTTAAAATATTTTTATAAACAGTGAATGTTTTTTGAGCAGTTGAATTCCAAGAATATTTATTAACTTGAAGATGGCCTAATTTTATTAATTTTTCTCGAAGTTTTGGTGAGGCTTTTAATTTTTTAATCTGATTAACTAAATCATTACTATTATTAGGATCAAAATAAAGAACAGAGTCTTGATAAATTTCAGGAAGACAACTACTATTTGACGATATAACTGGGCAATTTAAAGCCATAGCTTCAAGTCCAGTAAGACTAAAACCTTCCATAAAGGATGGATGAACAAGGGCTAAAGCATTAAAATAAATATTTCTAAACTCTTGATCAGGGATATAACCTAAAAATTCAACTTGACTTTTTAGATTATATTTATTGACAAGTTTTTCTACTTTTTCTGTAAAAAAGTTTCTAGCACAAATTATTTTTAATTTTATATCAGGTAAAAGTTTTAAAGCTTCGATAATAACTTTGACATTTTTGTGAGGATATAAGTTTCCAGTATAGATAATATAAGGTGTTCTATTTAATAGAGAAGATGGTGTTTTTAATTGATTAGTTTTACTAATAAAAGTTGGATCAACAGCTTCATGAGTAGTGGTTATTTTTTTTGGTTTAACATGGAAATTTTTAATGAGATAATCTCGCCAAAAATCACTTGGGACGATAATGTCATTGTTTTTGATAACAGAATTTGTCAACATCAAATAAGACAAATGTTTAATCCAATAAACAATAGAGATTTTAGTAGTATTTAGCCGACCTTTAAAAAAATGTTTGATTAAATCATGAATAGTAACCACTGATTTACCCATATAAAACATAGGTTTATTAAAGTGAACAAAATGAATTAAATCGGGTTTGAGTTTATAAATAATAAAAGGAAGACAAAATTGTTCTTTTAGAGAATAATGACGAATATTGGTGCTGATATAATTAAATTTTTTCCCAAGATCTTTTTTAATTTCAGTGACTAATTCTGGGTAAACAATGAGAGTAAATTTAAATTCAGAAAAATCTGATTGAAGAGTTAAAAATTTAAGTAAGTTTTTAGTATATCGACCAATACCAGTATGTTTTGGGCCATAAAGACGAGCATCAATAACTATATGTTTCATTAGTGTTTGGCTTTAAATATTCTTATAAATTCTAATAATTTAATTCCTAAAAGAACTAATTTTTGAATTAGTTTAGGATATCTCTTAAAAAGATTTTCTTCATAAAAAATTCTCATAGCATCAGTACTAGCTTTGGCAGATCTAAGTTTAGTTTCTTGACTGGCTTTGGAAAAATGTTTACTTTGAGTAATTATTCCAGACGAGATACCTTGAAAATGAGTAATTTTACAATGAGGGTTGAAATAAAGATTAAAACCTTTTTGTTTGAGTTTATAACAAAAATCTAAATCTTCACCGTAGAAAAAATATTTTTCATTCCACCAACCAATTTTTTTACCAATAGATTTTTTAACCATCAAAAAAGCTCCGACACAAGCTTCAATTTGATGAACAGTAGTTTTTTTTAAGTGACCTAAAAAATAACCATTGAAAATTTTAGATTTGGGAAAAAGTTTGGAAATACCACTGAAATAACAAAAGGATCGCCAAGGAGTAGGAAAACCTCGATGACATTCTGGTTGCATTTTTCCGGTTAAAGCCAGAGTTATATAACAAGTGGCAGCATCTACTTTTTTGTTATGATCAAAAAATTCGATCATATTTTTAAAAGTACTAGGATCAACTAAAGTATCTGGATTGAGAAAAAGGACATAACGAGCTGTTTGATCAATTAATTTTAAACCTTGATTATTACCAGCAGCAAATCCCTTATTATCGGTTAAAATTTGATATTTAGTAATTATTTTTTGAGGGTTATCAGTCAGATTTTTAGCTAATTGAATACTATTATCAGTTGAATTATTATCAGTAATAATAATTTCAATTTTAAAATTATGAAGTTTAGATTT
>JBAYMA010000055.1:0-3539 GCA_041663805.1 Candidatus Shapirobacteria bacterium
CTTTGCAAAACCCTGCCCAAAAAGATCAATCTTCTCTTTCTTCAATAATGTATTTACCTTGAATATAATACTTAGAAATTTCCTTCTTATCTCTTTGAATAAAAAGATCCTCCATTTTTACAATTTTTTCATTAAGAGTACTTTCTTGTTCAACTTCAACATTTTTTTTAAAAAAATTAGTAATATCTAAAATTTTTTCTTTCATATTATCTAATTAAAACTCTACCCTTTGGTGTTCGTTTAATCAACCCTTTTTTCATTAAGTATGGTTCGTAGACTTCAGTAATAGTCCCCACGTCTTCTGACAAGCTAGCCGCAATATTTTCCACTCCCACTGGTCCTCCATTATATTGTTTTTTGACCACATCTAAATACTTCCTATCTGCATCAGATAAACCTATCTCATCCACCCCCAACATTTTCAATGCTTCATCCACTTCTTTCAAAGTTATTAATCCATCATTTTTTATTTCAGCATAATCCCTTACTCGTCGTAAAAGTCGATTAGCAATTCTTGGTGTGCCTCTTGATCTTTTGCCAATTTCTCTTGCCGCATCAGAATTAATTTTCACTCCAAATACTTCCCCTGTTCTCTCTACAATTTCTTCCAAATCTTTATCTTCATAAAAATCTAATTGTTGGACATAACCAAATCTGTCTCTCATTGGTCCAGAAATTAAACCAATTCGAGTTGTCGCTCCCACTAAAGTAAATTTCTGCAAATTAAGTCTGACAGTTTTTGCTGATGGGCCTTTACCCAACACAATATCCAAAGCAAAATCTTCCATGGCCGCATAAAGCATTTCTTCCACTATTTTATTTAACCGATGTATTTCATCAATAAATAAAAAATCACCTTTTTTAAGTCCAGTTAAAATTGAAGCTAAATCCCCTGCTCGACTCATGGCTGGACCAGAAGTCATTTTGACATTTCCACCCATTTCTCGTGCCATTAAACAAGCTAGAGTTGTTTTTCCCAAACCTGGTGGACCATAGAACAAAATATGATCAAGAGCATCGCCTCTTGACTTTGCCGCCTCTAAAAAAATATTTAATTGTTCTTTTAATTTTTCTTGACCAATAAATTCATTTAATTTTTGTGGTCTTAATTTCTTTTCCACTATTTTTTCCTCCACTTGTACTTTTGGATTCAAAAATTCCTGATTTTGTATTTTATTAGTCATTTTAATTTATATTATTCAAACACCAACTTAATTTATCTTCAATTGTTTCTAACCCTTTTGGTAATTTTACAACTACTTTTTCAATTTCTTTTCGATCAAAACCAAGCTGTTTTAAACTTAAAAACAAATCATCTTCTACTACATTTTCATTATCTTTACTCAAATCCAATTCTCCTAGTCCTCCAATCTTTGATTTTAAATCAACAATAATTCTCTGGGCTGTTTTTTTTCCAATTCCTTTTATTTTTTCAAAAAAAGCTACATCAGCATTTCCAATCGCTTTAATAATTTCTTCACTATTCACTTGCCCCATTATTTGAGCGCCACTTTTTGGACCCACTCCAGAAACTGAAATTAACATTTTAAATAAATTTACTTCATCATTTGTTTCAAATCCAAACAAACTAATATCATTTTCTGACACTGCCTGATAAACATAAATTCTTATTTTTTCTCCAACAGTTATTTTTTTTAAAAAATTCAAACCACACCACACTAAATAACCTACATCATAGACTTCAATCTCTACAAAATTATTTCCAATTATTAAAATTTCTCCTTTTAAACTTGAAATCATAAACTCATTTTACACTAAACCAAACAAAACCCAAAGACTATCTAATTATCTATAAACTATATCAAAATATTAGATCTTTATTGGTAAATAAATAAGTTAAGGCTATTGCCACTGCATCTGATGCATGAGATGGACTTATACATGATTCTAGACACAAAATATTTCTCACCATCGACTCAACTTGATCCTTATCTGCTCTTCCATAACCCACTAAAGCCATTTTTACTTGCAATGGATTAAAACCCACTACTTCAATTCCATTTCTTTGACCACAAATTTTTATTACTCCAATTGCCTCAGACACTTTTGAGGCCGACTTAACATTTTTAGCAAAATATAAAGTTTCAAAAGCAATTGCTTCCACTTTATATTTTTTAATTAAACCTTCCAATCCACAATAAATTTGGTCCAATCTCGATGCTAAACTATCACTAATTTTAGTTTCCAAACATCCACACTCCACCAATTCAAATTCAGAACCATTCTGATTTTCAGAATCAGTTATACTTTTCAAAACCGCCCATCCGGTGTTAGCCAAACCTGGATCTATTCCTAATATCATAGCTAATGATACCAATAATTTTTTGGTGAAGATAATATTTTTTCCGCGCGCAAGCCACTGAGTGGATTTTACGAAGGTGCGAGCACGGCAAAAAATCATTATCGAACCTAAAAAAAATTATAGGTCTATCTCTACTTTCTCCACTTTTCCACACCAACAACCCATATTTTTTTACTATCTCAAACAATATATTTTATAAGATAAAAATTAAACCTAAATTTGGCAGTTAAAATTTTGAAGTTGCTATTTTTTCGTGCTTTGAACACGCCAGTATTCGCGCTAAGAAAAAATATGTAACGAAAAATTTTAAAATAAAGCCAAATAAAATAAGTTATAATTCCCTCATGGATATAGAAAAAATTTATTCTGATCTCAAAAATAAATTTCCTAACCTAAAAATTTATCAAAATCACCCTTTAGCTTCATATACCACCGTCAAAATCGGCGGTCCGGCTGATATTTTCATTAACACTACTAATTCTCAAGAATTTATTAATGTTTTAAAATTACTCTCTGATCAACCAATTACTATTTTAGGTAATGGCTCTAATGTTTTAATTTCTGATTCTGGAATTCGCGGTATTGTTATTAACAATAACTCTGATGAAATTGAAACATTACCCAATAATCAAATAAAAGTTGCTTCTGGAGTTCAACTTTCAACTCTCATCAACTTCACTCTAGATCATAATCTTTTAGGTTTAGAAGAATTCGCCTATATCCCTTCCACTGTCGGTGGAGCTATTACTGGTAATATTCATGGTATTAATAAAAATCATTTTTCTAAATTTATTAATTCAGTTGAAAAATATAATGATTTTATTATTTCAGCTGTTTTAAATCTAGAATCAGGCAATTCCACTCCTGCTAAAATTCAAATTAAAGAAATTATCCAAAAAAAATCGGCCATTCAGCCGATGAATTCACTAGGTTCAGTTTTTAAAAATATTGAAGGCAAAGATCCCACTGGCATGATTATCGATCAAGAATTAAATCTTAAAGGTCATTCTATTGGCGATGCTCAAATTAGTTCCAATCATGCTAATTTTATCGTCAACAATGGCTCTGCCACTGCTAAAGATTATTTAGCTTTAATCAATCTAATTCAATCTCAAATGCAAACTAAGTTTGGATTTCAATTTGAACTTGAGATCAAATTACTTGGCGAATTTTAACCAAAAAAAAGACCGATAGAGCTGTTAGCGTAAACGCCACA
>JBAYMA010000056.1:0-3328 GCA_041663805.1 Candidatus Shapirobacteria bacterium
CCTTTTCTTTCGATTGATACACTTACATCAGTCTGATAAAATGTACGATATGTTCAATGCCCCGTCGTCTAATGGTAGGACATCAGCCTTTGGAGCTGAGTACTGTGGTTCGAATCCATGCGGGGCAACATAAATAATTAATTTTTAATAGTGGAAGAGGGGGATGAAATTGGCGAAGTAGCGGGTGTGGGTAAAACCAATGGTTGGGCTTCTAATCGTTTTAAAACAGTCCAGTCGATACTTTTGTAAGAAATATATCCAGCAACACTAAGAAGAGCTAATAAAGTTATAATAATGATGTTTCCAATGGGATCTTTTTTGTCAGACATAGTTATTCTGAACGATTAATAGTATAAACGGTGGGATAAGAAAGAAAAATAGCTGGTGATTCTTCAAGTAAATATTTTTGAAAATCTTGATATATTCGTTTACGTTCAACTTGATCATTCATTTGTCTACCTTCTTCTAAAAGTTTATCGATACGAGAATTATTTAATTTAGTTATATTAGTATTTGTTTGAGTAGAATGCCAAAAGAGATATTGATCTGGGTCTTGAGTAATAGCTCCATAAGTAAGAAGAGCATCAAAATTTTCTAAATCAATTTGATTTTCAATAGTAATAGAGACATTAATATCTAAAATATTTTTCCAAGAATTTTTTATTTCTTCGGCTATTGGTAAAAGACGACGATCATTAATACTTAAATTAAGTTTATCTATTTTTTCTTTACCCAATAATTCTTTGGCTCTAGTGGAATTAAAATTATATTCTTTAATAGTGGAGTTGTAGGCCCAAGAATTAGGTGAAATTGGTCCAATACAACGTTCATTTTTATCTTTAGTTTTTGGGGTAGCATAGGCTAAAGCTTGACGTATTTGTTTATTGGAAATTTTTTGAGTGTTTAAAAAAACAGCGGTATATTTTTCGTTAGTTTCTCTTTGTTGACTGATTTTAGTTTTATTCCAATTATTAAATTCTGATGGAAGTGAATTGATTCTAATTTCATCAACATTACCAATTTTGTAAGCGTCAATAACGTTTTGTTGATTAGAATAGAATCTATATTCTAAAGAATTTTGATTTTTATCTTTTGGTTTAAGTAAAATAGTTTTGATATAACCTTCTTGATAAGTAATTTTAGAAACTTGATATGGCCCAAGTCCGTCTAAATTTTTCTTAATTAAATGTTTACTGAGGATTGATAAAAGAGGAGCAAATTCTGTTTCAGAATTAAGTTTGACTTTGTAATTTGAAAGCGGAGTAATGGTAAGTCCAGAAATTTGATAGTTAATATCGTAGGCAGTAAATTTTTTACCATTCGCCCAATAAATATTATTATTAAGAGTAAAGATAAAATCTTTATTCTCATTTTGAATATCTAAAGATTTAACTAATTGAGAAATAACTGGTTTTTGATTTTCGCCAAGAGTAGTTAACCCAAAACTTATTTTATCGGCAATTTCTTGAGGAAGATTGTCAACGGTATAACGTCCTTCCATACCAATAATTTTTGGATGCCAAACAGGTAGATTATAAAAGGAAACAATTTGTTTTCTAAAAATAACAGCGAAGGCAATTAAAACTAAACCAATTAATACAAAAATAAAACGTTTTTTTAGATAAAGCCACAATAACTCGATTTTAAAATGAATTTTGGTAAGCAAGGTTAAATGAGGGTTTGAATAATTGAAGAAATAAGAAAAATAATAATTACAAAAATTGTGAAATTAAACATAACTTTTTCCCAACCTCTTTTTTCAGAACTAACGGCAGACATAATATTGGAACGTGATTCAGTATCTCCATTTGATTGAAGGAAAATCAATGTTGCCAATAAAAGAGAGAGAATAATTTGAACAATAATTAGAGTAGTTTTCATTTTTTAGGTTTTTTACGAACAATTAAATTAAAAAGGTTTAATAATAAACCGACAGTAAATGATATTACCAAAAAAACCCAAAATCCGGTGAAGTTTAATTGAGGTATATTTAATTCATAAAAATTAAAAGCTGGTGTATGAATATTTTGAACTTGAAAATCGTTGAAGAGAAAAATAGTTAAATAAAGTCCAAAAGTATTAATGACAATTCTAAAAAGACCAAGAGTGAGAAGATTTATAGGAAATAAAATGATTTTTAGAATAGGTTTGAGTAGAACTTCGAAAATACTTAAAATAAAAGCAACTTTGATAATAGTCCAAGGAATAAATTGAAAATAAAGATTTGACCAGATTTGATTAGTGGTAATAAGAACGAAGGTTAGAAGTAATGTTAATCGAAGAATTTTTTTCATAATTGGTGTTTTTTAGTACTGTTAAATATTATACCGCTAAAGCTGATTAAAGTAATAACTGATCCTAAAAATATAATTAAATTAAGAAAATATTTAGGGTTTTTAATTTCGAAGCTAGTTATATCAGAATTACTTTGTTGAAGATTAATTTTGATTTTATAATTTTGAGGTAAAAGTGATTGAAAAAAAGGAATATTAGGGAAAGGAATTTCAATACATGAAAGAGGAGGGATGCGTTCAATATCTTTTTGCCAATTTAATTTTGGGACAGAAATTTTTAATTGGGAAATGGAGTTATAGTTTGAATTTTGAATTTTAACAATAGAAGATTGATAAAATTTTTGGGAAACAGGAATTATTTTTAAAGGAATTTGATCTGGTTTTAATTCAGTTTTAGCAAATTCAACTTTGACAGTTTTAATATCTTGATTATTTTTGTAAGCGCCGGGAGGAGGTGGATTATTACTTTCAAGACCATGGAAAACAAAAATAAAATGATTAGGATCAAGATCATTAAAAAAATCGACACCATTGGTAGTTTTTCCCCAAGTAGGATCAACAGAAACCCAAGCTTTTTTTTGAAAATCATAGTATTGAGGCCAAGCATGAAGAATATCAGCGTTAAGATTAATTGGTTTGATTTTAATATTATTACTGTAAGCAAAACCTTCAATTTCGCGAGCAGGAATACCAATAATTCTAGCTAAAGTAATAAAAAGATCGGTAAATTCGGTACAAAGAGCAGAATTTGGATTGATTAAAGCTAAATCAGCTCCTTGACGGGAAGAAGAATCAATATTGTCGTATTTATAATTTAGGGTATTAACAACATAATCATAAATATTTTTGGGGGTAGATAATCGGGAAGCAATTGATCTTAAATTTGGATCATTAATAGGCCAATAAGGACTCGATTTTAAATAATCTTTGGGGTTTATATTGGCTTTATTAAGATTAGAATGGATAATTTTCACTTGACCATTGACTGTAATATCGAGTTTTTGTTTGGGTGCTAGTTGATATTGAGCTAAATA
>JBAYMA010000057.1:0-3299 GCA_041663805.1 Candidatus Shapirobacteria bacterium
TAGCTTCTTTTAAGCCAAGTTCTGGTTTGAATTCTCGGATTGCTTTAATGACAGCAATTTTGTTAGTGCCAGCGGAAGTGATGACGACATCAAATTCACTTTTTTCTTCAGCAGCAGGAGCAGAAGCACCGGCAGTAGTACCAGTAGCAGAAACAGCAGGAGCAGCAGCAACAGCTTTAACATCAAATTTTTCTTCAAGAGCTTTAACTAATTCTGAAAGCTCAAGAACTGATAATTCAGCAACAGAATCGATTATTTTTTCAATTTTTGTGCTTACTTTTTTTTCTTCTGACATAATTTTAATTTAATAAATAAATAATAACTAATAAATTATTTTTGTTTTTCGGACAAGGATTTGAGAGTTAAAACTAATTGAGTTTGGTTAAAACGCATGGCATAAACCAATCTTTGAAGAGGATTAACTAATCCACTAATAAATTGAGAAATAAGAGTAGTTTTAGATGGTAAATTGATGAAAGTTTTTAATTCATCAAGAGATAAAAGTTTTTTATCATAGATGCCATATTTAAAAGAAGTAATTTCTTTGGCTTTATTAATTTTGTCAATTTCTTTTAAAGGAGCAACTTCATCTTCATTACAGTAGGTGATAGAAGTAGGACCAGTAAGGGTTTCTGGAAGTTTGATTCCAATTTTGGCTAAAGCACGGGTAATGAGAGAATTTTTAACAACTTCCATAACTCCGCCGTTTTGTTTAATATTGGCGCGAAGTTCAGAGATATCAGCGGCATTTAAACCTTGATATTGAACTAAAGCAATCGATTTAGCTTCAGTTAATTTTTTAGCAACTTCTTCAACTTGATTTATTTTTTTTAATGCTGGCATAATTTTATCAATTTGATTAATTCCGATGGATTTTGTTTCACAAAATCATACGGAATGGTTTAATATTTATAATTCTTTTGGTAAACCAAAAAACCTCGCCGAAAATGCGAGGGTTGGATAAAACAAAATAAATTGTTTTGCCTCGGCTGGACTTATTGGTGTGCCGGCTGTCTTCGGTTGATGGGGGAATTATAAAGGATTAATTGAAGAAAGTAAATTGGCAAAAAAAAGACCCTGATTGCTTACTGAAAGCTGTTGCATAAGGCAACTCAGGGTCTATTTGGTGTTTAAGGGAGTTCAAATTGGAATTTACACTCCGTTTTTTTAATATCACCATTTTTGCGAGTAACAACGTAATGACATTGGTCACTTTTTGTATTCGCTTTAACACAGATAGTGGTTCCGTTCTTGATAAAAATTTTTTGTTCCTGATTTGGAACAGAAATTTCAAAGCCATACTCTTTGTCTTCTTCTGCCAACTTGGAATATCCATATTTAAATTCGATTCTTTCAGTTATCTGGACAGAATACCATTGATCATCAATTTTAGTGATATCACTGGTCTCTATAGAGCAGGTGTAGGGTTCATGATCTTTGAATAAAATTCCATTAAATTTCATACTTTCCTCCTTATTAATCTTGAACAATATTACGATTAATGATAACGATATGGTAAGTTTTACCATACATGCTTTTTTTAACTGAATCCTTAACTTTTTTCAAATCTTCTTCAGCTATCCAAATTGGACAAGTGTCCAAATAATGAAAAGCATTTTTTTTGATTTTTGCCACAGAAAATTCTATAGCAGAGTCTTTTAGAATTTGACAAAATTCACCCCCAAGAAGATAGTTAAAATAAAAACCTTTATTAACTTCACCTTTTAGAGTGATACTAACTTTTGGTTTTTTAACTTCTTTTTTTCTTTTGTTTCCGGTTATTTCATGAATTTCTAAAAGGAAATTATGAAATTTGAATGTTTCCTTTTTGCTACCACTAACAAAACTAATTGTAGTTTTATCAGGTCTGACTTCAAATTTAATTGAGTCGGCATTAAAATTTGTTTGAACAAATTTTTCAACCTTTTCAATTTTTTTTGGGTCAAAAGCAAACTTATACTTAATGGGTTCAAGACTGGTCATTAATATTCCTCTCTTTCTATCTGATTGATTTTTTAATGTTCTTATTCAACATTACCGCTTATGGTTATGCCGAATTTTTGATTATAAAGTAAAATTTTTTAAAAGCAAATTAAAAACTTTTTTAAACTTTTGTTTTAATTTTATTTATCAAATAAAATAGGCGATTTGGGGGTAATTAATGGTATAATTAGCCATGCAGGTGTATTTTATTGCTTCATCAAGATTGGTTGAAAAAAACAGAGAAGTCTATTCTAAAATGTACAATTTTATTGCGACGGACTATAAAATGGTGAGTGATAAAGTTAAAAAATGGGTAAAAATGGGAACTAGAGATTTGAGCGGAGCACCATTAAGAGTCAAATTGGAAAATTACAAAGAAATAATGAAATGTGTTGGTAAAGCGGATATTATAATGATGGAAATTTCAGGACATAGTATGTCGATGGGTTATTTAGTTAGTAAAGCTTTGGAAATAAATAAGCCAATAATTGCTTTGTATACAGCCGATCATAAACCTGTTTTTATAAAAGGAATTATTAATCCAAAATTAATTTTGACTGAATACAATGAAGAAAATTTAGAAAAAGTAATTGAAGAAGCTTTCAATAAAGCTAAGTGTTTAATTGATGTGAGATTTAATTTTTTTGTTAGTCCTAAAATTTTGACTTATTTGGATTGGATTGGACAAAAAAAAATGACACCAAAATCAGTGTTTTTAAGAAATTTAATTGAAAAAGAAATTAAGAAAGATAAAGAATTTAAAGGTTAGATTATGAATCTTATTTTTGGTTTTTAAAAAAGATTATTGAGCTTTGAATTTAATTGGAATTAGTCTAGAAAATTTTTTAAATATGGTTGAGATTGACAATATGATACCTTATGATATATTGGTGAAAATAAATTTATTAATTCGAAGAACGATAATTTGATTTAGTTTTAAGCCAGAAAGAAGATTGACGACAAATTTTTGAAGAATCAGTTGGATTTTTTAAGAGAGATTTGACAATTTCTTCTAAAAAAATAGTATTTTGAGAGCCTTTAATTAAAACAGTTTCTTCACCTTTAATTTTGGTTTTAATAAATTCTTCAGCTTGCCACCAATAGTCGAATTTTTGAGCTTGATTACCAAAATATTTTTTTGTTTCTGGACCAACACTGATAATTAAATCGGCTGATTTTAGAGCGGTTTCATAAATTTTTTGATGTTCTTCAGAGGTAGTTGTTCCAAGTTCACGCATATCACCAATAATGGCGATTTTTTTATTTTTAAAAGTATTTAAAAAATTAAGCATTTCAATACAAGCAAAAGGAGAAGA
>JBAYMA010000058.1:0-3195 GCA_041663805.1 Candidatus Shapirobacteria bacterium
ACTTTTGTATCTCCTTCTTTTGGTGGCGGAACTGCTAATGTTGAATTTGAATTTCTAACTGGTCTAAGCAATTACTTTTTAAATAACGCCAGTCCATATAGCCAAACTATAAAAAAATCCCTACCATCATTATTTACTTTATTTAAAGACAAAAAATATTTAACCACAGTTATTCACCCATTTTTTGTTTCAATGTATAATCGCCAAACAGTTTATAAAAACTTTGGACTAGATAATTTTATAACTATTGAAGACATGCCAAATTATGAAACTGCCGGCCCTTATGTATCTGATGAATATTTTAATAAAGAAATTTTAAAACAATTAAATTCTACTGATCAATCTCAATTTATTTTTGCTCTTTCTATGCAAAATCACGTTACTTTTAAAGCCAACCGTTATTCTGAACATCCAATCACCTTTAAAAGTTCTTTAAATTCAAATGATCAAGAAATACTTCAAAGTTATGTTGATGGTATTAATTTAACCGATCATTCCTACGCTTTTTTAAAACAAGAATTATCTAAAAGCAAAAAACCAACCATTATTTTCTTTTTTGGTGATCATTTAACCTTTTTAGATTCTAATTACAATATTTATAAAGAAACTGGATTTAATATTAATGATGAAAATAAAAAACGTCATACACCATTAGCTGTTTGGTCAAATTACAAAACCGATATTAATTTACCTCAAAATATTAGCCCAAACTTTTTATCCTTAGAAGTTTTAAAATCTGCCAATATTACTCCTAAATATCAATTTTCTTATTTAAACTCTTTAATTTCTTCTGGAACAGTTCTTAATCAAAAACTACCTAATAAATTTACTTCAGAACAATTAAAAGATTACGAACTCATTCAATATGATTTAATCTTTGGTAAACAATATTCTTTAAAACTTGTCAAACCATAATTTAGTGGTATTATCCTATAAGAAAGAATAAAAAGTTTGGAAGCCAAATTTTATATATGTTCTTCTTGTACGTTAGACAATTTAAGGAAGGGGGCTAGTATTTTCCAATGGTTAATTGCTAAAACAGATCGAGAGAGTTCTAAAAAAGTTTAGAAAAATTAGTCAATTTGTCATAGGAGGTTAAAATGAGTAAACACAGTCGTATTGTCGACGCTCTAAAAGAAAAATCAGCTTTAACTATCGAAGAAATATCAAATCAGACCGATTTACCAACTTCTTCGGTTTTTTTCGTTGTTGAAGGTACTCACGGAAATGAGTTCGGAAAGATCCACAAATATGGCGGAACAAAATATTATCTCATCAACCCAAAAAAACCTTAACCAACAACCCTACCCAATAAATTTAGCCGACAGGTCTATGTAAACATTTTTGTTTATATTTTCCTGCCGGCTTTTCTCTGAAAAATTTTAGTGATTTTAAGGTTATTAGTATGTTATATTATTCCATATGAAAAAAATTGCAGTCATAGGAGTTGGTTACGTTGGTTTAGTTACTAGTACTTGTTTTGCTGAACTTGGTAATCAAGTAATTGGAGTCGATATTGACCAAAAGAAAATAGATAACTTAAATAAAGGTATTATTCCTATTTATGAAAAAGATCTAACTGAATTAGTTCAAAAGAACCATAGATCAGGCAATTTATCTTTTACTACTGATATTTCCAAAGCTGTTAAAGACTCTGAAATTATTTTTATTGCTGTCGGTACTCCACCTATGAGTAATGGTAGTGTTAATTTAGAATATGTTAAAAGTGCCTCAGAATCTATTGGTAAAGCCATTAATAATTACAAAGTAATTATTAATAAATCTACAGTCCCTATTGGCACTGGCGATATTGTCAAAAGAATTATTAGTCAAAATTATTCAGGTGAATTTGATGTTGTTTCTAATCCCGAGTTTTTAAGAGAGGGAAGTGCTGTTTTTGATTTTATGCACCCTGACAGAATTGTAGTTGGTACTGATTCTGACAAAGCCAAAAAAATTGTTAATGAACTTTATATTATTCAAAATTCCACTATTGTTTATACCGACATTAAGACTGCCGAATTAATTAAATATGCTTCCAATGCTTTTTTAGCCACCGAAATTTCTTTCATTAATTCTATTGCTAATATTTGCGAAAAAATTGGTGCTGATGTTACTAAAGTTTCTGAAGGAATGAAACTTGATAATAGAATTACCCCTAAAGCCTTTTTAAATGCTGGTATTGGTTATGGTGGTAGTTGTTTTCCTAAAGATGTTAAAGGTTTAATTCAAATAGCTCATGAAAATGGTGTTCGTTTTAGTATTCTTGATGCAGTTGAAGATACCAACACCGCTCAAAAACAATCTTTACTTCCTAAAGTTCAATCACTTTTAGGTGAAAAACTTAATGGTAAAAATATTACTATTTGGGGATTAGCTTTTAAACCAAATACTGATGATATGCGCGAAGCTCCATCTTTAGTTATTATCAAACAACTTTTTGATCGTGATGTCAAAATTACTGTTGTTGACCCAATTGCCATTGACCAAGCTAAATTAATTTTAGGTGACACTGTTATTTATGAAAGAGATCTTATTAAATCAGTTTTAAATGCTGATTGTTTAATTATTGCCACCGAATGGTCAGAATTTAAAACAGTTGATTTAAAACAAATCAAAAAATCAATGAAAAAAACTAATATTGTTGACGGTCGCAATATTTTTGATAAAAAAGAAATGAAAGACCTTGGTTTTGAATATATATCAGTCGGAAGATAAAAAATTATTTAATTGTTTACTTTTTGGTGCCATTTCCACGCACTAACTACAATCATCTCTAAATCAGCATATTGTGGTTCCCATTTTAAAATTTCTTTCGCTTTTTTTGAATCAGCAATTAATTCTGGAGGATCACCAGCTCTGCGTTCAACTTCTGTCACTTTAAAATCAATTCCTGTTACTTTTTTAGCCATACCTATTACTTCTTTTACTGAAAAACCTTTACCATTTCCTAAATTAAATACATCACTCTCATTTCCATCCATTAGATATTTTAAAGCCAATACATGAACCATAGCTAAATCAGTTACATGAATATAATCACGAATACAAGTTCCATCTGGAGTGTCATAATCATCACCAAAAACTTTTATGTCTTCTCGTCGGCCAATAGCTGCATCTAAAACTAATGGAATCAAATTTGAACTACTTCCTGGCCATTCTCCTACATCTGCATCCAAATCAGCGCCACAAGCA
>JBAYMA010000059.1:0-3189 GCA_041663805.1 Candidatus Shapirobacteria bacterium
AAGGTAGAAGAGTTTATGTTGACGGTAGAATCCAATATCGAGATTTTACTGATGCTGAAAATAATAAAAAACAAATTACTGAAATTGTTATTGATGATATGATTATCTTGGATAATAAGGGTAATACTAATAATGGTGACCATATGGTTAATACTGATTTATCTGGTGGAGAAATGACTGCACCAGTAGCGGAAGAAACATTAGTTGAAGAACCAGCTGTGGCAACTGATGGTACTATTGAAGATATTATCATCCCAGATGATATTGGTGAACCTGAGGTTGATAAAAAAGATGAAAAAATGCCATTTTAATAAAAAATTATGATAAAAAAGAGTAAAAAAGATAGTTTATTGATGGCAAAAAGAAAAGGCCGAGAAAAAGGTTGTTCTTTTTGTAAATCAAAAACTCTTCCTAAATGGGAAGATTATGAAAAGTTTAGTGAGCTTTTATCTCCACGATCTAGAATTATGGGATCACAGTTTACTGGTACTTGTGCTAAACATCAAAGAAAACTTTCCAAAGCGATTAAACAAGCTAGACATTTGGCTTTATTGCCTTTTGTAACTCAATAATCCTTTAACAAGCTTAAGATAATTTTTAAACCCCGCATTGGCGGGGTTTTTGGTTATAATTAATAATGAGAACAAAGATTAGAGCTAAATGGATTATTAAGATGTCAAATGAAAATGATGTTTTAATTAAAGTTGGTACCATAGTTAAGAGTGGAGAAAAGTTAGCCATGATGATAACTAAAAAAATTGAATCATTTAATTTTTCTCAGTTTTTGGGTAAATTAAGTGCTGATACATTAGTTGGATTAAACCTAAAATTTAAAAATAATTGGGTAAATAGTGGGGAATTGATGTGTTTAGTTGGAGGAGTATTTCCAAATAAGATTTGCTTTCCGATGAGTGGTAATTTTTTGGAAATAGACGAATTTGGAAATTTAAAAATTGAAAAAGTTGATGATAAAAAAAGAGAAGTTTTAGCGCCGGTTGATTCTAAGGTAATAAAAATTGAAGAAGATAAAATAGTTTTGGAATTTGGAGCCCATGAATTTAAAGGAATAGGTTTAGTTGAAGGTAAAGCTTGGGGAGAGGGTAAAATTAAAATAATTGATGAGGCAAAAGATTTAAATTTTGGATTAAAAGGAAGTGTTTTATTTACTAAAAATTTAAATAAAACCTTTTTACTTAAGGCCGAAGTAATTGGAGTGATGGCGGTGGTGACTAATGTAGGAGATGAAGGTGAAATAGAGACAGAATTACCGGTTTTAAAGTTAGAAGAAAAAGAATGGAGTGAATTGATAAATGATTTTAAAGATAAACCGGAAAAGATGTTAGTAAATTCTCGGTTAGGAAGATTATTGTTAGTGGTAGAATAAATAATGCGTTTAAGAAATATTCGAAATTTAGCTTTAGGATTAGCTTTATTATCATTAGTTGCTTTGGTTAGTTATCGTTTGGGTCAGAGAAATAAAATTAGTTTGATTGGGGGATCTGGATTTGATTCGCCATTAATGGAACAGGTAAAAGATAAATTGAAAAAGAATTTTTTAGATAAAGATAAAATGGATGATGAGAATATGAAATATGGAGCAATTGAAGGAATGGTGTCGGCTTTGGGTGATCCATATACAGTTTTTTTACCACCAAAAGATAATAAAAGTACTAATGAAGATTTAGCAGGACAATTTGGAGGAGTAGGAATATCTTTGGGTTATAAAGACAAAACTTTGGCGGTAATGTCGCCATTGGCTAAAAGTCCAGCTGAAAAAGCCGGAATTAAAGCTGGGGATTTGATATTAAAAATTACTGATAAAAATAAAAAAATTGACAGAGATACTACTGGTATAAGTTTAGATGAAGCAGTAACTCTGATTAGAGGAGAAATTGGAACTGAAGTGACTTTAAAAATGTATCGGGAAGGAAAAGCCGAACCTTATGATGTAATTCTAAAAAGAGACAATATTGTGGTTCCAAGTATTGAAATTGAATGGAAGACAGTTAATGGAAAACAAATAGCTTGGGTAAAACTTTATAAATTTACTGAAGAATTGTTTACTCAATGGCCACAAATAGTTAATCAAATTTCTGCAAAGAAGAATGAAATTGGAAAGGAAAAGTTTGGGGGAATAGTATTGGATTTGAGAAATAATCCAGGTGGTTATTTGCAGGCCAGTGTATTGGTAGCATCAGATTTTGTTAAAGATGGAATAATTGTGAAGCAACAATCAAGTAATGGAAGTGTAGAAACTTATAAAGTTGATAAATCACGAGGAAAACTTTTAAATGAAAAATTGGTGGTTTTAGTAAATGGTGGAAGTGCTTCGGCTGCAGAAATTTTAGCGGGAGCTTTGAAAGATTTTAATAGAGCTAAATTGGTAGGAGAAAAAAGTTTTGGTAAAGGAACAGTTCAACAGCCAGAAGATTTTAGTGATGGCAGTGGATTACATATTACCGTTGCTAAGTGGTTATTGCCAAGTGGAAAAAATATTCATGGTGAAGGAATTATGCCTGATGTGGAAATTAAACCAAGTGATGATGTAAATTCTAAAGAAGATTTGCAATTAAATAAAGCAATAGAAGAATTATTAAAAAAATAACAGAATTAGTTGTTTTTAGTTTCTTCTGGTTGGTCGAGGACAGTGAGTTCAAGAAGAAGATCATCAAGATTGCCTTGCATTATTGAATCTAGATTGTTGAAGGATTTGTCTATACGATGATCTTTAACTTGATTTCGAGGATAATTATAGGTACGAATTTTGTCAGCACGAGTTGATTGGCTAATATTCGATCGGCCGGCTGATATTTGTGAAGTACGTTTTTCTTCTTCTATTTGATAAAGTTTATTTTTAAGAAGTTCAAGAGCGATTTCTCGATTTTGTTGTTGATAACGTTCAGTTCTAACATCAAACATCAAACCAGTTGGTTTGTGAACTAAATGAACAGCGGTAGAAACTTTATTGACATTTTGACCACCATTACCACCGGCACGACAAGCAGTGATAGTGACGTCTTCCATTCTAAAATTAACTTCTTTAGAATCGATTTGAGGCATGATAGCAATAGAAGCGGTAGAAGTTTGAATACGACCTCTTTTTTCAGTTTCAGGAATTCGTTGAACCCGATGAGTGCCAGCTTCATATTTTAATTGGTTGTAAGCATCAAAACCAGATATTTGGATAAT
>JBAYMA010000060.1:0-3157 GCA_041663805.1 Candidatus Shapirobacteria bacterium
CATTAAAAGTATCGTTAACGGTTAATATTAATGGAGTGCTTCCGTAATAATTAGATCCAATATCTCCATTACTTTCATGATTAACCAACCAAAATAATTGATTATTGTTTTTTAACACTGGACCTTCAGATGCAATACTAGTCCCTCCGCCAATAACAATAGAATTCACATTTGCCTTAGCGCCATTTCCGGCTTCATAACTAAAGCTACCATCATTAATATAGTTGTTAATTCCCGATTCGGCCGCATTAAAAGCTTCTTTCAACAATTGTTCATCTGTATCGACTTTTGTATCTGTAACCGCTTTTTTAGAAGCAGACAAACCCAAAGTTAAAACAATAGCCGAAGCCAAAAGAACAATAATTGCAATCTGCCCTTTATTTTGTTTCATTTTTTTATTTTTCATTTTTTTTAAGTCTCCCTTGTCAAGGGGAGATTTAGAGGGGTTTAGTTCCCCCATCTAAAATTAGTTAAAGATTTAGCCACAATGCCTGGCAATTTGAAAAGCAATTCTGGTTTGTAATTAACCACCACAGAAGGGTTAATATTATTAGTAACTTTAACGTTATACCCACGAGTAAAACTAATGTTTTTGGAAGCAAAAATACTTCCATTAAAATTTAATTTATTAGGGCTTGTTCCACCAGCATTAATATTATTCGCCACCAAAATTCCATCAACTCTAGAAGCTCCAACACCAACATTAATATCACCCTTAACAATTATCATCAAAAATTGTCCGGGGTCAATTTTTTTGTCTTTATCTATAGTTAAATTACCGCTAACAAAATAAATACCAGTTCCGCCAATATCAGCAACATTTTTATTACCAATCAATGTCGTTCCTATTCCATTTTTGACGTAATATTGATCGTAAAAATAACCATAATTATTATTAACGTTTGCCAATTTAGCTGAATAAGACAAAACTTGAGCATTGCTAACCGATTTGCCACCAGTATTGCTAATTGTTGGAGCCGAGATAAAACCACCATAACTAATTTTACAATTATCAGTAATACAAGTCACTGGAACTTGATTATTAATTTCACCATTACTAACAACTCCACCACCAACTGCTTGCCACCAAGGATCTTGATCGACAACAGCTGCAAAATCAGCATCTAAAGAAGGACTATTATCATAAGGATTAACTGTAGTATTATTAGTCAAATTAACATCTGAAGGGCAAGGAGACTTATCATTTAGTTTCATTCTGACTCCAGCAGTGTTAAGACCAATGTCAGTATTAAAAGCAAAAGTATATGTTTTACCCCAAATTAAATTATTAGTTCCACTAGAATAATTAGGAGAGTTTATTGTCATTGATTTATTACCACTTACATTTCTAAAAGTTAAATTGGTGAAATTAATATTTCCGACTGTCTTAGAAAAACCGGTAGGAACAGAACATTCAATAGCTTCAGGAGGAGAGATATCACTACCATCATAAACCGTTCCAGAAACAGGCACATTACAATCCCAAAATTTAAGACCTCGAGAGCTATTTGTAGCTTTTTGGCCAGCAGAATCGGTAATAGTAACTACTAATGGATAAGTATTACCATTATTAAAAGCATTACTAAAATCAGCACCAAAAGTAGTCACAGCTCCAATAGCACTTAGTCTAGTAATAGGAGTTCCATTCCAAGATAAAGTAATATTAGTAATATCACCAATTCCATCTGGATCACTAGCAGTTATTTCAAAAGTAACAATACGATTTCCATTAAAACGGCTATCACAAATTTGATTTTTATTACCAGTATCAGGAGAGACAATATTAGAAGTACTGTTTTTTATTACTAAAGCATTAAACACTGGAGGTGAATTTTTACGCGCCCAACAATTAGCTGTGGTTCCATTTAGTCCTCCACAACTGCCTGCAGTTCCAAGACAGTTCCAATTAAAATAACCATCCGTTCCCACTTGATCAGTCCAAGAACTAGTTCCACTAGAACATAAAGTTCCAGTAGGTACAACCGACACAGTTGTTCCATTTGGAGGCGAAGCACAAACACCATTTATTCCATTTACTGTTAGTAAATCTTGAGCAGTACAATAAACACTGGCTCCTGCCGCTCCACCACAACTTCCCGCAGTCCCAAGGCAAGTCCAACGAAAATATCCTCCAGAAGAAGTCACCACAGGATTAGATCCATCAACACATTTATTAGTCGTCGGAGCATTGCATGTTGGTACATTAGCAGCTGTACCACATTGCCCTGCAGTTCCAACACTTACACCACAAGTTTGAGTTGATGGTCCCACACAAGAAGTACCACCACAAGAAGGCGAAGGATTATTGCAACTTCGGATTTGAACACAACTACTACAAGTCGACCAAGCACTCCAACCACCATTTACCGGGCCACCCACACAAGGACAAGGTGACGTTCTTATTCTAACTCCATCAGGAGTATATCCGTTTCCACCTGGACACTTAGCTTCCGGTGGGTAAGTGCCATCATCATAATAAGCCCATTTTATTGCCAATTCTGGATATCCACTCGCCGAACAACAATATCTATAAAGACTAGAACTAGCCACACCATCACAATTTGAAGATCTTAATCCATAGTCACTACAATTTCCACTATTTAAACCATTACTTGTAAAACATTTGTCACCAATTGAAAGTTGCCTTTCTAACAACTGTGTGTAATGATAATCACTAGTTACAGAAAAACCATACTTAGTGAAGGCACACATTTGCTCATATTTAGACCAAGTCATAAAATCATTATTACAACACTCACTAGAAGTAGAACTACAAAAACCAATACCGCAGTTAGCACCTACAGTATTATTAACTCCTTTATTACATTGTAGAGGAGTTCCAACGCAACCATCAGGGTCAATAGGTAAATACAAACCTAAATTAACTTTAATCTCATAATCAGAAGGAGGATGTTGAGGAAGAACTATAGGAGGATTATAAACACAATAATTATCATTACAATCAGAAAGCCAACCATTCGAACCAGTATCAGTTCCGACAACCATAATTGCTTTAGTTTCAGTTTTATTTATCAAAAAAAACAAAACAAAAACTGTAAATAATAATAAAAAAAATTTTCTTATCATCTCAATTTAAACAATTCAAATAATAAATCACTATTGGGAGTTAAACCTAATTTAGGATCTTTTTTTGTAA
>JBAYMA010000061.1:0-3032 GCA_041663805.1 Candidatus Shapirobacteria bacterium
AGTTAAATTAAGTAAAACGAAACTTGTGAAAGCTATCATTAAAGCTGAAAATATATTTTTTATAATTGGTTTTTTAAATAAATTAGTATTCATCTTCTTTATTTTAATAAAAAATTTCAAATATTTTATTTTTTAATTTTTCTCCTCTAATCATAATTATTCCCGATTTTTTAACTTTCAAAAATTTAGCTAACGATTCAATAACAGCTTTATTAGCTTTTCCTTCCAATGGTGGTGCATTTACATAGATATGAATCATTCCAGTTAGATCTTTTTCTACTCGTGGATTCTTTGAATTTGGATGAACCACCACTTCTATCTTCATAATTCATTATATCTTTATTTATTAATTCTAAAATCATTCCAAAGAGCTAGTCATACTTGCAAATAATTAATATTTGATTCATAATTAATTATGAATAATTTAAGAGGTAACAAAATATTTCGTCTTGTTCTTATTGGCATTCTTATCCTTATTGTCGTTTATATGTTTTATTCTTTAACCTAAAAACTATGCCAATACCAAAATTCAAACCCTTAGCTAATGCCAGTGAAGGCACTAAGAAAATTGCTAAACCAGTTTTTGGAGTAATTATTGTCTTACTTCTAGGAGCTTTTGGGTTAACAGCCACCAATAACGATTGGAATTTAAATAGTATTTTTTCAGGTTCATCAGTCAAAGATGCCAAAATAGAAACAGATAAAAAAGGTAATTTAAAACAAGATACTGCTGGTAATTTTGTTACTCGAGTTATGCGAGATAAATTAGGAAATATTGTTCCAGAAGGTCAAACAGGTGGTAAATATGAAGATGAATATAATTGTGATGATTTTACTACCCAACCCGAAGCTCAAGCTTTTTTTGATAAAGCCGGTGGAATTAAAGGTGATGTAAATGGGCTCGATGGCAATAAAGATGGTGTTGCTTGCCAAGATTTACCAAAATCTAAAAAATAATTCTTCACCCATTTTTCTATTCGAGTACTAGTCTGACAGGGGAGCCAGATTGGATTTAAAAAACCAATTATCAAAATGCTATAATTTTGGTGTAACAATAAGAAAGAAAAGGGAGGTGAGGTAATGTGATAAATGAATTAAATAAAAAAACAAAAAATTTGGATATGTGGGATATGGCTTGTACTAAGATAGCAGTTATGTTTTTTATTATGTTTTTATTTTCTGTTTGGCCAACTTTAAGAAATTTTATTCAATCAACTAATCCTTGGATTTTATTTCTTGGTTGGGTAATTTTTGCCATAAGACCACTTAAAAGGTTTTTTAAAAAAACTAATAGGTTATTAAATATATAGAATAAATATGAAAAAATTTCTTTATTGGTTACCTCGTCTTTTATCTATTTTATTTATTGTTTTTATTAGTATTTTTGCTCTAGATGTTTTTGATCAACCACAATGGTTTTTAGCTTTGATTATGCATTTAATTCCCAGTTTTATTTTATCTATCTTAACCATAATTGCTTGGAAAAATGAACAATTAGGAGGTTTAATTTTTATTATTATTGGACTTTTTTTATTAATTTCTTCCCGTTTTGAATCATTGATTATATCAACTCCTGTTGTTATTATTGGTATTTTATTTTTTATCAGAAAATATCTTTTGAATCAAAAAGATTAGATCAATATGAATAAAATTCAATCTATTATTGTTTTTACTTTCGGAATTGTAGCCTTAATTATTTTTTTTTAAATCTATTTTTTTATTATCATAAATTATGAAATCAAGTAAAAAAAAGAAAAATATCGTTGTTAAGAAAGTTAATCAACTAAAAGTAATCAATAAAAATCAAAGTAAATTTAATTTGATTATTGGTGGTGTAATTTTTTTAGTTTTGGCAGCTGGAATAATTTATTTTGGAACTAAAAATACTGAAAATAAATTTAATGACATTTTATCCAAAAAGCCAATCACTCCCACACCTAGTATTAATAATAATTCTACATTACCTGGTACTCAGGCCCATCCTGTAACATCACGACCCATACCAACCACAACAGATATTGAACCAACCCCACCATCTGATAAAAAAGATATAATAAGTGTCTATTTACTACCAATGTCTAATTCTCGAAAAATAACAAAAGAAGATTTAATTAATTTTAGTGATTTAGACCTTAAAAAATCCAGAAATGAAATTTATGCCAGATACGGACGATCTTTCGTCAGTCAAGATATGGCCTGTTATTTTGTCAAACAATCTTGGTATCAGGAGAATCCTGATTACAACGAAAAATTATTATCATCTTTAGAAATATCCAATGTTATTTTTATTCTCAATTACGAAAAAGAAAAACAAAGTCCATATATAAATAAAGATAATGGTTGTGAGGAATAAATCCTTGTTTTTTATTAAAAACGGCATATTCTCTTATTAGAATAATGGTAAAAGTATTTCTTATTACAATTTTTGTAATTGTCGCAACATTCGTTACTTTATTCGGTCTAGGTTATACACCAGAACAGGTTAAGACATTTTTTGTGGAAAAATTAAAAATAAGCACCAAAATTGCTGATGTTATAGTTGATGGTGATTCGACTGCCACCTCTTCAGCCATTTTAATTCAGGGTTCAATTGATACCATTTTAAAAAAATATAATTTAGTCCATTTCAAAAACACCAAATGGACTGGAGAAATAGTTGAAAAAATTAATGGCAGTATTCCTACTTACGGCAGTCCTCTTGTTATTTCCATGAACAATACTTTCAAAATTGAAGAGCTGTCAATTGATTTGAAAAATTTTGATTGGGCAAAACAAGCAAAAGCCATAGGTATCACCAATACTAATATCGATGGTTTGGCAATTAGTATTGTCGGTAAGGGAAAAATTATTTACCAAAACCCCTGGAAGACTTTTGTTAGTATATTAACTAGATTAAATATTGATAATAATCCAATTTCAGTTTCTTTTGTCGGTTATATTGATCCTAAAAATAAAAAATTAATGTTTAATGAAGCCTTTATTAACAAACCTCAAATAACTGCCACAGAATATTCTTGTTTTCCGGATCCAAT
>JBAYMA010000062.1:0-2976 GCA_041663805.1 Candidatus Shapirobacteria bacterium
AACCAGAAATAACTTTGACTGGTACTGATGCTAATTTAGATAAAATTGAATATCAATGGGATTCTCAAATTGAAGGTTCTTGGACAACTTATTCAGTTGCCATTAAACCTTTAACCGAAGGAAATCATGATTTATATTATCGAGCCATCGATAAAGCTGGTAATGTTTCCACGATTGTGTCTAAAAATATTAGATGGGATAAAACAGATTTAGAATATGGTCCACAAAATATTACTGCCAATCCAAATCCAACTAGTGGTAGTACTTCCAAAATCAAATGGGAAGTTGCTAAAGATAATGTTGGTATTGATAAATATGAAGTCCAATGGATTTTAAATGATACCAATAACCCACTTTCTTATTCCAAAACTGTTGGGGCTGGTACAACTGAAACTGAAATTGATCAATTAGTTGAAGGTCGTTGGACAGTCAAAATTATTGCTTTTGATCAAAGTGGTAAAAGTAAAGATAATTCTATTGATTTAATAGTTGATCGAAGTGGTCCAACCGCTCCAAATCTTATTTTAACTGGTACTGGAACTGGTACTGCCACTCTTTCTTGGAATGCCATCAATGACGCTAAAGATTACATTGTTTGGTATGGTAATACTTCTGGAATATATTTATATGGTGCTAGGGTAGGGAATGTAACTTCATATACAGTTAGAGGTCTTGGAACAGGTAATTATTACTTTATTATCAAAGCTGTTGATGAAGCTCAAAACCAAAGTGGTAATAGTAATGAGGTAAATACTGGAGTTATTACTGGAGCACCAGGTTCTGTTCCTGGTCAACCAGCTGAAGGTTTCACTTCCGAAGTTTTAGGTACTAATACTGAAGAAAATAATTCAAACACAGAAAATCAAAATATTTTAGGCACTTCTACAGAAGAAGGATTCAATTGGTGGTATTTACTATTAGTTTTGCTTGTTATTCCTCTATATATCGGTGGTAAAAGAATCTTCAAAAAAAGAAAATAAAGACTTCTCCCTTTTTTATTAGCCCTCCATTTTCAAGGGAGGGTGTCCCGATTTATCGGGATGGGTGGGTTTTTAGTATCTTGATTCCACAAAAGTCAAAGCATAACCTTTGGCGTTAGCTCGACCAGTTCTACCAATTCGGTGAATATAATCTTCGTAATTGTTTGGTTTATCAAAATTAATTACATGGCTAATATCAGCCACATCAAGACCTCTAGCAGCTACATCAGTTGCTATTAAGATATTAATTTCGTTTTCTTTAAACATTCTCAAAGTTCTTTGTCTTTTATGTTGTGGTTTATCACCATGAAGTGATCCAGCTCTAAAACCAGCATCTATCAAATTGTTTGATATTTTTTCCACCATCATTTTAGTTGCTCCAAAGACCAACACTTTTTTAAATTCAGATTGTTTTAAAAGTCTGACTAACATTTCTTGTTTATCATTACGATTTACCACTACTATATTTTGTTCAACATGGTTAGAAACATTTTGAGTTCTAATTGAAATTTTAGCTGGATCTTGTAAAAACGAATTTACTAAGGTTTCTATTTTTCGATCCATAGTGGCTGAGAAAAATAAAGTTTGTCTATTAATTGATATTTTTTCTACAATTGATCTAATATCATTAATAAATCCCATATCTAACATTCGATCAACTTCATCCAAAACTAAAACATCCATATTAGAAAAATTAATTACTCTTCGATCTCCCAAATCTTTTATTCTTCCTGGAGTTCCCACAATTATATGGGGATCTCGTCTAATATCCATAATTTGTTCTCTCATAAAAGCTCCTCCGATAGCTAAAGTTACATAAACTTTCAAACCAAAAGTAAATGAACGAATTTCTTCTTTTATTTGTTGAGCTAATTCTCGAGTTGGGGCTAATATAAGATATCTTTTACTAGAATCTTTAATTATTTGATTAATGATTGGCAATACAAAAGCAGCTGTTTTCCCAGTTCCAGTGTTAGCAATTCCCAAAATATCTCGACCAGACATAACCATTGGAATTACTTCATCTTGAATTTGGGTAGGTTTAATATAACCCTTATCTCGGATATTTTTAAGTAAAATTTGATCAAATCCAAAATCATCAAAGCTATTTTTAACTTCAACTTCTTCAATTTTGATTATTTCTTCAGCTTTTTTGATAAACAAAGAGGCATCCAAATTTTCTCCAAATCTTTTTGGTTTTCTTGAATTTCCAAATCTTGATTTACCTCCAAAACTTGGTCTTGAATTTCCGAAACTTGATCTTGGCGCACTAAAATTTCTAAAACCTCCAGAATTTGATGTTTGACTATTTCTATTTCTTCGCCCAAAAGAGGCGCTTTTATTGTTGTACATAATAATTTTTTGAGCAGCAACGTCTTTTGGCCTTAACCAGAGACTAACAATGCCCAAAAAAATATTAATTCACAACTTCAATTGTGCTTGGGCAACTTATTACAGATTTCTTTAGTTGCTTAAATCAGTTTGTAGTTTACCATAATTATCTTTAATTGCAATTTTTCTAAGACTTCTCCCTTTTTTAAGGGAAGATGTCGAGCTTGTCGAGACAGAGGGGTTTTGTTTTATCCCAAAAATATTTGCCAAAGCATTATTAATACCGAAATCAGCATAAATCCAAAAGTTATCCAAGCAATTATTCTATTTTTTTTCTTGGTTTTAAATCTACCTACAATTCTTTCATCATCTGATAATTTAATAATAATAGCGATTAATGGTACCGCTGCAATTCCATTTATTACGGCTGCATAATATAAAGCCTTCATAATATTAATTTGAAGTAAATTCATTACCAAACCGATTATCGTTGCCATAGCAATTATAAAATAAAACATCTTTGCTTTTTTAAGTTTTTTTGAAAAACCTTCCTTAAAATTAAAAGTTTCCGATAAAGCATAACCCAAAGATCCTGCTAAAACCGGTATTGATTGCCATCCAATTCCAATTATGCCAATAGCAAATAAAATATAGGCAAAATTTC
>JBAYMA010000063.1:0-2928 GCA_041663805.1 Candidatus Shapirobacteria bacterium
ATAACTCAACAACAAAATAAACATCGTCTTAAAGTTGAACTCCCTGGAGTTGAAGATATTTCTGATGCGGTTAAACTTATCGGTACTACTGCTCAATTAGCTTTCAAAGGTGAAATAGATATTCCTCCAGAAGCCACAGCTACTGCTAAATTTAATGATGTTTTTAATAAAGATACGGGTATAAACGGTTCACATTTAAGTCGTTCTTCTGTTGAAATTAATCCCAATAATTCCACTCCTGAAGTAGCTATAGAATTTAATCCCGAAGGAACTAAACTTTTTGCTCAAGCCAGTAAAGATTTTTTAAATAAAAGAATTGCTATTTTAATTGATGGCTATCCTATTACTTATCCGACTGTTCAAACAGTTATTACTGATGGTAAAGCTGTTATTAGTGGTAATTTTGATGCTCAATCAGCCAAAGAATTATCAGCTCAATTAAACGCTGGTGCATTACCTTTATCTATTTCTATTGTCCAACAATCACAAATTGGGGCTACTCTTGGCCAAGATTCTCTTAATAAGGGTATTTTTGCTGGAATTATTGGTCTAATTTTAGTATCACTTTTTATGATTGCTAATTATGGCAAACTTGGTTTAATTGCTGACATTGGTCTTATTATTTATGGTCTTATCACTCTTACTTTATATCGTTTAATTCCTATTACTCTTACTTTCCCTGGTATTGTCGGTTTTATTTTATCAATTGGTATGGCTGTTGATAGTAATATTTTAATTTTTGAACGTATGCGTGAAGAGGTTCGTCGTGGTAAAGATTGGAATATGGCTATGGAATTAGGTTTTGGTCGAGCTTGGGATTCAATTAAAGATGCTAATGCCTGTACTATCATTACTGGTTTTATTCTTTTCAATCCTTTAAATTGGTCATTTTTAAATACTTCTGGTATGATTCGAGGTTTTGCCGTTACCCTAATTTTAGGTATTATTATTAGTATTTTTACTGGTGTTTTTGTTACTAGAAATTTATTACGTGTTTTAGCTAAGGAGAAAATTAAAAAATAAAACTATGAATATAATGAGATTTAGGCCGATTTTTTTATTTTTATCTTCTTTTTTATTAATCAGTTCTTTAGTTTCTATAATTTTTTGGGGTTTTAAAACATCAATTGATTTTGCCGGAGGTTCTATTTGGGAGATTAATTTACCAAATAAACCAAATACAGACCAAATAACTCAAATTTTCCAAAAAAATAATTTAGATACACCAGAAATAACTAATCTTGGTGATCAAAATTATTCCTTAAAATTCAAAAATATTACTTCAGAACAAAAATCAACTTTGGATGAAAATATTAAAATTATAGATAAAAATTATAAAGAATTAAAATTTGAAACTCTTGGTCCAGTTTTAGGAAAAGAATTACTCCAAAAAACCATTACAGCTATTATTATTTCTTCTTTATTTTTATTTCTTTTTATCGGTCGTCGGTTTCGAGATTTTTCATTTGGTATCTCTGCAGTTTTAGCTATGTTTCACGATACTTTTATTTTAATTGGTAGTTTTTCTATTTTAGGTCATTTTTTTGGCGCGGAATTAGATACTCTATTTGTTACTGCTTTACTCACTACCCTTTCATCTTCAGTTCACGACACTGTTGTTACTTTTGATCGAATTCGAGAACTCAAGAGAAAAAATTATCAACTTGATTGGGTCAATTTAGCCAATCAAGCGGTCACTGAAACGCTTAATCGGTCTATTAATAACAGTATGACCATTATCTTTATGTTACTGTCATTGGTCTTATTAGGTGGCACTACTACTCGTTGGTTTGCCACTGCTCTTTTAGTTGGTGTAATTTGTGGTACTTATTCTTCAACCGGTGTTGCCATTCCTCTTGTTATTTTCTTTAAAAGAAATAAAAAGAAATAATAATTTTATTAAAAATTTTTAATTTTCTTCAACAAAACTTCCTTTTCGTTTAATTTTGGATCTTCTTCTACTTCTTTAAAAATAGTTTCCAATACTTCACCAACTTTTCGGCTTGGTTTAATGTTTAATATTGTCATTACATCTTGTCCATTAATTTTTAAATCTTTGATTGAAAAAGGTTGTTTTTGTACTTCTACAATTCTTTTTTTAAAAAGTTCCCATCTCCAACTAGTTTCCTTAGATCCACTTCCCAATCTATCACCTCGTCTTAAAGCAATCATTTCATCAATATATTTAGGAGTTACATTTTTAATAAATCTTCTGACCGCTTTATCTGTTTGAGTTTCTTGAACAGTAAACATATGCCATCTGACTAATTTAAATAATTGATCTAATTCTTGGTTAGACAATTTTAATCTTTTTCCTATATTTTGGGCTATTCTCGATCCAAATATTTCATGATTATGAAAAGTTCTTTCTTCTCCAGATCCATTCATTGCTATTGGTTTTCCTACATCATGAAGTAATGCCGCTAATTTAGTAATTGGATCTTTAGTTTCACAATTATCTAAAGTTTTTAAATTATGAGTCCAAACATCATCAATATGATGACCTTTTTGAATCATATCAAATCCCTCTAAAAGTTCTGGTATTACTTCCTCAAGTAATCCTGAATCTTTCATTAAAATTATTCCTTTTGATGGAGTTGGGGATAATAATATTTTAAATATTTCATCTCTAATTCTTTCCCCAGCAATATTGTTAATTAATTTAGCATTTTTTTGAATCGATTTTAATGTTTCTGATTCTATTTCAAACCCAATTTGTCCGCCAATTCTTATAGCTCTCATTAATCTTAAAGCGTCTTCATTAAATCTTTCATTTGGGTTCCCTACAGTTCGGATTAATTTATTTTGCAAATCAGTTTGACCATTAAACGAATCAATTACTTTAATAGTAGATGAATTTTGTATTTCTATGGCAATTGCATTAATAGTAAAATCACGTCTTGCCAAATCTTCTTCTAAACTTTTTCC
>JBAYMA010000064.1:0-2902 GCA_041663805.1 Candidatus Shapirobacteria bacterium
AGGTAAAGATTATAAAGGTAACTTTTTACCTACCTATATTCAATCATTATCCGAATCTCGAGCTCCACTTTTAATTTATGCCAGTATTCCGGGAATTAAAATATTCGGACTTAATGAACTAGGTGTCAGAATTACCCCAATTATATTTGGAATTTTAAGTATCTATTTACTTTATAAATTAATTTTTCTTCTCTCCAAATCACCTCTTTTAGCTCTATTTAGTGCCACTGCTCTTTCTTTTTCTCCTTGGCATTTCCACTATAGTCGAACTTCATTTGAAGTTACTTTACTTTTAATCCTGATTCTATTGGGAACTTATTTTATTTTTAAATATTTTAATTCATCTAAAAATTTATCTATTTACCTTAGTATTTTATTTTTCTCTCTTAGTTTTTATACATATAACACTGCCAATATTTTTGTTCCACTTTTAGTCGTTTTCATTTTTATATCTAATTTTTCCAAATTTAAATCAAAATTAAAACCAAAAACTTTCATTTTTTCATTTTTATTGTTTGGATTTATTATCAGTCCTTTGTTTTATCAAATATTTTTTGGGTCTGCTGCTAATCGTTTTAATTTAATCAGTGTTTTTAAAGATCAAACCATAATTAATAATATAGTTGATAAACGAACTATATTTTCAGCCTCCAATCCTAAAATTGAATCTATTTTTCACAATAAACCAATTGCTTGGACTCAAGAATTAACTAAAAATTATTTAAGTGCATTTTCTATACCATTTCTATTTAATAATGGCGATGTTCTCAATTTGCGTCACAGTATTCCCGGTTTTGGTTTAATTTTTATTTCTTTTCTTCCTTTTCTGATTATTGGTCTTTTTTCACTCGATTTAAAATTAAAAATTAATCAACTAATGCTTTTTTGGCTTTTAATCTCACCTGTAGCGTCTAGTATTACTACTAATGGTGGTAATCATGCCACTCGTTTATTTCTTATGCTTCCATCCATTTCTTATTTTATTGGTTTAGGTGTCTTTAAACTTTTAGAATCAAAAAATCTCTTCAAAAAAATAATCTTAATTATTTTAATATTTACTTCAATAATTGAAATTTCTTTATATTCTCATGAATATTTTGTTCATTATCCCAAAGATTCTTTTCAAGTTTGGAATCGTGGTTACCAAGAAATTTTTCAAAATATCCCTCTTAATTCATCTAGAGTTTTTATTAGTAACACTAAATATAATTCTCTTTTACCATATCTTTTTTATCAAACATATTCACCTCAAAAATTTGATGTTTTAAAAGATTCAGAAGAAAAAAATATTATTGATGATCTGTCTGGTTTTAAATTATCTTCTAATATTTATTTTGTTAATAATTGGCAAAGCCAAAATGACACCTTTAAAAAAGTTTCTAGTTTAGCTCAAAAAGGTGATACCTTTATTTTATTTCAACTTAATGAAATCCCTGGTGATTGGAATTTATCAAAAACCCCTCTTTCTGAATTTAATACTATTAAAACTATTTTTAATCCAAATCAAACTATATTAGCCCAAATTATTCAAAAACAATGAAATATAAAATATATTTAATCTTAATTTTAGTTTTAGCCATTTTTCTTCGATTTGTTAAATTGGGTAATTTACCCAATTCTTATACTCCTGACGAACTAGCCCAAGGCTATAGTGCTTATTCAATATTAAACACTAGCAAAGATGAGTGGGGAAGCTCTAATTGGCTTAATTTACGTTCTTTTGGCGATTATAAACCACCTCTTCAAACTTTACTTATGATTCCTAGTATAAAGGTTTTTGGTCTAACCCCTTTTGCAGTTCGTTTTCCCAATGCTTTTCTCTCTATTTTTACTATTCTTCTAACTTATCTTATTGCTAACCATATTTTTAAAGATAAAAAAATAGGACTTTTAAGTGCCTTATTTATGAGTATCTCTCCTTGGAGCTTACCTATGTCTAGAATTGCTTTAGAAGCTAATCTTGTTATTTTCATTGTTTCTTTAGCCACTTTTTTATTTTTAAAATCAGTTCAAAATAAAAATTATTTTTTATTTATCCTTTCTATTTTATTTTTTGGTATTAGTTTATTTACCTATCATTCAGCTAAAATTTTTACTCCATTATTATTAATAATTTTATTTTTTTATCAAAAAATATATCGCTATAAAATATTTACGATAATATTAGTATTAATTTTTGGTCTTTCACTTTTATTTCAATATCAAAACACCCACCAAATAAAAAATAGTCGTACTAGTGATATTGCTATTTTTAATCCAGATGACAATTGGCAAAGTGTTTCTGATAATCAATATGAAATAACCCAAAATGGTCTACCTTATCCTATTGTCAAAATCTTTTATAATAAACTGGTTTATTTAGGAGAAATTTTTACCCAAGGTTATTTTTCTTATTTTTCACCACAGTTTTTAATTACCCAAGGAGCTGGAGAAACCACCTATGGCATGATTACTGGATTTGGAGTCTTAGGTATAATTCCGACCTTTGGTTTACTTATTTTATTATTATTAATATTAAAAAATAGCTATCCTAAATCCCAAAAATCATTTATTTTTTTTGGACTAATTATTCTTATTGCTCCACTAATTGCCAGTTTAGCTAAAGGTCAATATTCTGCTAATAGGGTATCTCTAATGATGCCGTTTATTCAAATAGCTTGTGCTGCTGGTATTATTTTCTTTATTAAAACCATTCCTCAAAAGATAAAAAAAATAACTACCTATTCAATTTTTATTATTTTTACTTTTAGTTCTTTAATGTTTTTGCAAAGATATTTTTTCCAAGGGAACCAACTTTTATCTGAAGGTATGCTCTATGGCCATCAACAGGCTATCAATTATGTTAAAAATAATCCTCAAATTGACCAAGTTATTTATTCACGAAAACTTTCTGAACCTCAAG
>JBAYMA010000065.1:0-2895 GCA_041663805.1 Candidatus Shapirobacteria bacterium
AAATTAGAAAATAACATTCCCATTTTTGTATCTCTTCCCATTTCCTTAATTTCTGACTGGTTTATTTCTGGTTTACAATTAAAATCTTTTACTTCACCTTTTATTATTTCTTTTTCTATTTCTTCTGATGCTTGCCAAAAAAATAAGTAAGGGGAAATAGTCGTTCCTAAAAATCCAATTATAATCATAATATAACTAAGATCAAAACTTATTTGAGGAATAAAAGTGTTCCAAATCACAGCTCTCCAATCTTGTTTAACCATCAAAGCGGTAATTACATAAACCATCAAACTCAAACCTAGCCATTTCAAAATTTTTGAATATTTTTTATAAGGGATTATTATTTCCATTAAAATAATAAATACTCCAACAAATATTAACCACCAAAAAAAATTTAAACCAAAAATCATTTGCATTGCTGCTGCCATTATGCCCAAATCAGCTCCAATGTTTATTATATTAGCGACAGCTAAAAGTGATACGGCCATAAATAAAAGTCTTTTTGAATGATATTTTTTAATTACTCCAGCCAAACCTTTACCAGATGCCATTCCGATTCGACCACACATTTCTTGTATTGCTACCATAGCTGGCCATAAAAATAATGTTAACCAACCTAATTTATATCCATATTGAGCTCCAGCAATCGAATAAGTGGCAATACCTGAAGGATCATCATCAGCTACTCCAGTAATAAAACCAGGTCCCACTTTTTTGAAAAATTTTCGAAGTTTAACGAAAAAATTTATCATATAGAATTTATATATTAATTATCAATTTTAAACAACTCTTATCAACCAAAATAATCTAAAATCGTGTAAAATAGCTTTATGTCCTCCAATAAAGTTTATACAGTTAAAATTGCTGGTCCGGCTGGTTTAGGTATTAAATCTGTTGGTCAATTATTTTCTAAAATTCTCATTGCTCATGGTTTTAATTTAGCTGATTATAGTGAATATCCATCTTTAGTTCGTGGTGGTCACAACACTTATCAAATTAGTTTTTCTAAAGATAAAGTTTTTTCTCCTCATTATAAAGTTAATGTTTTTTTCTCTATTTTGGCTAATCATTGGCAGATACATCAAGATGAATTTGACTCTAAAACTCTTATTTTTTCCGATGAATCTTTGAATAATAATGACCTTAAAAAAGGTATTTTTTCTACTCTTCCTCTTAAAGAGTTAGCTAATGAAATTGGTAGTCCTTTAATAGTTAATACTATTAGTCTTGGAGTTGCTGTTTATCTCTTTAATTTCGATCTCGAATTAACAAAATCTATTGTTTGTGGTTTTTTTAAAAATTTTAGTGATCTCAATTGTCGAGCTCTCGAATCTGGTTATGAATATGCCAAAAATAATTTTTCTAAATTTAAATTAAATTTAAAACATTCTCAAGTCAAAAAAAGTTCAATTGGTTTTTATGATGGTAATGAAGCCTATAGTTGGGGTTTTTTGGCTGGTGAAGGTAATTTCTATACTGCTTATCCAATGACTCCGGCTACTGGTGCCATGCATTTTTTAGCTGCCAAACAAGAAGCTTTTGAAAATTTAAAGGTTATTCATGTAGAAGATGAAATTTCTGCTGCTAATATGGCTGCTGGTGCCGTTTTTACTGGTGCTAGAGCTGCTACGGGTACTTCTGGTGGTGGTTTTGCACTTATGAATGAAGCTGTTAGTTTTTGTGGTATGGCTGAAATTGGTTTAGTTTATTATTTAGTTTCTCGCCCTGGTCCAGCCACTGGTTTACCTACTTGGACTGCTCAGGCCGATTTACTTCATGCTATTTATTCTGGTCATGGTGAATTTCCTAAAGTTGTTATGGCTCCAGGCGATTTAGATGAGTCTTTTGAAATGGGTTATCAATCACTCAATTTGGCTGCCAAACTCCAGACCCCAATTATTGTCATTAGTGATAAATTTTTAGCTGAATCCAGTGCTAGTACTAAAGATTTATCTGAAATTAAGGTAAAAATTGAAAAAGGTGACATTATTGCCAATCCTAAAATTGGTTTTGCCAGATATCAATTAAATTCTAATGGTATTTCTGCTCGAACTATTCCAGGAACTAAAAATGGCCAATTTTTAGCCAATAGTTATGAACATGATCAGTTTGGCTTTTCTACTGAAGACGCTAATCTTTCATTAAAAATGTCTCAAAAACGTCTTAATAAAAATAAATTAGCCATTAAACTAGCTCCAAAAGCTAATTTATTTGGTGGTCAAAACGCCAAAAAATTAATTATTTCTTGGGGTTCAACCAAAGGTCCTATTTTAGAAGCTCTTCAAAATTTATCCGACAAAACTGATTATGCTTTTTTACAAATTAAAACTCTTTGGCCAATTAATACAGAGGTTAAAAAGATTATTGATGCTTTCAAAGAAATTATTGTCATTGAAAATAACGGTACCAACCAACTTGTTACTCTTTTAAAATCCCAATTCGATTTTCATCCGACCAAAATTATTAATAAAAATAATGGCCGCCCCTTCTTCCCTGAAGAAATTATTAAAATTATAAAATAATATGATTACTAATTATCGATCCACTATCACTCCCACTTGGTGCCCTGGTTGTCATAACTATTTAGTTTTTGCTGCTCTTCAAAAGAATTTTATTGATCTAAAAATTGATTTAGATAATTTAGTAATGAATTATGATATTGGTTGTGCCGGTAATATGGCTGATTTTTTTAAGACCTATGGAGTTCATACTCTTCATGGTCGATCAATTACTACTGCCATGGGTGAAAAATTAGCCAATCCAAAACTTACAGTTGCTGTTATTGGTGGTGACGGTGGAATTTATGGTGAAGGACTTAATCATTTAGTCACCGCCGCCAGAGCCAATATTCCTATCAAAGTTATTGTTTCTAACAATTTTTTGTACAGTTTAACT
>JBAYMA010000066.1:0-2810 GCA_041663805.1 Candidatus Shapirobacteria bacterium
CGATTTACCGACACTATTATATTAGCTTTAGATTCTGATTTTGCTGGTAATAATGCCGCTCGTAAAAGTATTGAACTAGCTGATTCTATGGAATTTGATATTAAAGTTCTTGTTTTAGGTGACAAATACAAAGATCCAGACGAAGCCGTCAAATCTGATTTAGAATTTTTTAAAAAACAATTAAAACAAGCCATTCCAGTTTGGGATTTTATTATTCAATCCCAATTAAAAATTAATGATTCAGAAACTATTAAAGGTAAAAAAGAAATTTTATCAATTGTTTTGCCTTTTTTAGTCAAAATAAAAAATTCAGTTATTCGTTCAGATTATTTTAAAAAATTAGCCGACGAACTTGGTTCTAGTGAAGATTCAATTCTTGAAGAAGCTAAAAAATATTTGTCCGTCAAAACTGCACCAGTTATTAACGGATCAACAATTATTTCCACTCCCGAACCTTCTAAAACTGAAAAAATTGAACAACTTTTATTAACTCTTATTTTTGGGGCTAAAAATCCAGTCAAATTATCTCAAAAATTAAATCAACAAATAAATCGTTTTCAAGATCATCGTTTCCAAATTATTGGTCAAGAGGTTCTTAAAATTTCTGAATTTGATCCCAAAATTTTTGGATCTCTTTTACCCGCTGAAATTAGACCTATTTTCCAATCAATTTATTTAGAAGCTACTATTAATCCTATTGAATCCAAAACCCGTCTTTTGGAAATTCAAAAAACTATTACTCAACTCGATTCTATTTTTCTTAAAGATGAACTTAATCATCTTAGTCATCAAATCGCTAAGTTTGAAAAAGACAATCAAAAAGAAGAATTAGAGCAAGCTGAAAAAGAGTATAATAAAATACTTTCAGAGTTATCTAAAGTTCAAATTAAAAAAAGCTAGATTTATTCCTTAATTTCGTATACAATACACCCTATGGTGGCTACCCTTAACCTTTCTAAAGTCAAGCAGACTTTATTAAGTCAAGCAAAGAAACTTCATTATTTGACTAATGAAGAGATTTTAGCGCAAATTCCCGAACCCGAAAAACATATTGATGATATTGATAATCTTTTTGACTACTTATTTGAAAGAGGAATTGATGTTTATGACAAGGTTGAATCTAAAGAAGTAATTGAAACTGAAAAAGAAAAAAGTAATTCTTTTGATGTTATTAATTTTTTAGTTCAAAAAGGTAACGTTGATTCAGTCCGTATGTATTTAAAAGAGATTGGTAAAATCAATCTCTTAACTTTTGAAGAAGAAGTTTCCCTTGCTAAAGCTATTGAAAAAGGTTCTCAATCTGCTCGAGAACAACTTATTAATGCTAATTTACGTTTAGTTGTTTCTATTGCTAAAAAATATATTGGTCGTGGTTTAACTTTTTTGGATTTAGTCCAAGAAGGGAATCAAGGTTTGATGCGAGCTGTTGAAAAATTTGATTGGCATCGTGGTTTTAAATTTTCTACTTATGCTACTTGGTGGATTCGTCAAGCTATTACCCGTGCTATTGCTGATCAAGCCAAAACCATTCGTATTCCAGTTCATATGGTCGAAACCATTAATAAGGTCTATAAAGCTACTCGTGCTTTAACCCAAAGATTCGGTAAAGAACCAACAATTGAACAAATTGCTGAGGAGGTTGGTGTCACTATTGAAAAAGTCGAAGAAATTTATCGTATTTCCCAAGATACTACTTCACTTTCCACCCCAGTTGGTGACGATGAAGATTCATTTTTAGGTGATTTTATTGAAGACACTACTCAGATGTCTCCATATGAAGAAACTAGTAAAGAATTATTAAGAGAATCAATTGAAGAAGTTTTAGGTAGTCTTGATGAAAGAGAAACTAAAGTATTAAGTCTTCGTTTTGGACTTATGGGGGAAACTCCAAAAACCCTTGAAGAAGTTGGTAAGATTTTTAATGTTACTCGTGAACGTATTCGTCAAATCGAAGCCAAGGCTTTAAGAAAATTAAGACACCCTTCCCGAAGAAAAAAACTCCAAGATTATTTAGAATAATCAGTTTCTTCTATTTCAAATTCAATTATTGAAGCATTTTCGACTTTAATTTCCTCAAAATTTTCCCCTGTTAAAATACTTATCATCATTCTAATTGGTCCATGATGACTTACTACTAAAATAGTTGAATCTTTATCTTCTAGTTTTAAATCTTCCAAAAAAAGATTAGCTCTTTTTTTTAAATTAGCCAAACTTTCCACTCCTAATTCTTCATTTATTTTATTATCTTCATCAACTTCTTTCCAATTAATCAAATGAGTTTCTACACCAGTATATTCTCCAAAATCTCTTTCTTCAATTAATTTGGAAATTAAAATTTGCCCTTCTATCGGATACTCTGACAAAATAGCTTCCAAAGTCTCCATACATCTATTAAGTGGTGAACAAAAAATCATATCAATTTTATATTTTTCTTTTAATTCTTTTCCTAAATTTTTTGCCTGATCTATACCTTTTTTAGTTAATTTACCCCCATCGATTCCTTGTAAAACATTATTGGCGTTTGCTTCCGACTCGCCGTGTCTAACTAAAATTAATTTCATGTCGATATTATACTATAAGATGATTTCCAAAATTAAATTAAAATGTTATTTCAAGAGATCATTTCCGATTCCCTTTAGGGAATTACAATAAAGCGAAACATGATATTTTGTTCTGGTGTTTAAGCACAAAATATCATATAATCACTCTTAGTCCTCGCACATTTTAAAATCAATATTCCCCTGTAGCTCAATGGTAGAGCGCCCGCCTGTTAAGCGGTAGGTTCGAGGTCCGAATCCTCGCGGGGGAGC
>JBAYMA010000067.1:0-2795 GCA_041663805.1 Candidatus Shapirobacteria bacterium
ATATTTTTGAATAGCTATAGATGGATTGCCATTGAATTGGATTTGGTGATTATTTATATAAATACAACGACTACAGAATTTTTTGACTTTATCCATAGAGTGAGAAACAAAAACAATAGTAATATCTTTAGATTTTTTTAGATTTTCCATATAACCAAAACATTTTTTTTGAAAATTAGTATCGCCTACTGCAAGAATTTCATCGACAATTAAAATTTCTGGATGAACATGAATGGCCACAGCAAAAGCAAGGCGCATATACATTCCAGAAGAGTAATGTTTAACAGGTTGATCAATAAATTCCCAAAGTTCGGCAAAATCTACAATTGATTTATATTTTTCTTTAATTTCTTTTTGAGATAAACCAAGAATAGCTCCATTTAGATAAATATTTTCACTACCAGTTAACTCAGGATGCATACCAGCACCAAGCTCGATTAGAGGTGAGATTTTACCTTGGACTTCTACCTTTCCACTTGTTGGTGACATAACGCCAGCAATGAGCTTTAGAATGGTTGATTTACCCGATCCATTTGGACCGATAATGCCAACTGTCTCCCCTTTTTTAATTTCAAAACTAATATTGTTTAGAGCAATAAAACTTTCACTGGTTTTTTCGCCACGAATTAGAGCGGGAAGAAATTCTTTGAAAGTTTTATGACTTAATTTGCTGAATTGTTTGCTGACGTTTTCAAATTTGATTACTGTTTTGTTAGTTGACATATGTTTTATTTATAAAATCTAAAATAAATCGATTATTGTCTAATAAATATTCGGCTTTTATTTTTGGGTTGGTTTTGGTAGAGCTGATATTTTTAATATTAAGTTTTTTTAAATAATCACTATTTTTATTGGTAATAAGAGAAATATTTTTTAAGTATTGTTTAAGAAAATAGCTTTTATTACCTACTTTTGAATTGACCAATTCATAAATGGCTCGTTTGGCATCGGTAATTAAATTCATGTGTTCTAGATATTGTTTATTCATAGTCAGGAAAATATTTTTTAACTATGATTTTAAATTTTTGCCTAATTTCGGGATTTAATATTTCAGTACTGGGATTGTCAAATGATGGTTTAATATTGGCGACAGCTTCGTATTCAATTTTTTTTGTAGCCAAATTAACTCCTCCACTCCAAATATCTTTACTTTTAGAATTTTCTTCAATAATTAATTTTTGTTCACAATCATAATGTAGACGGCTACCGCCATATAATATTTGCTGACTAATATCGGCAGAAAGTTTTATATATTGGGGATACTCTTGAGTAAGGATGGTTATTTCTTCTGAAGTAGGAGTGTTATCTATTTTTAGTATGGACATAGTTAGATATTATCAGCGAAGATTTTTTCGCGAGATTTGAAATATTTAAGACCAAGTAAAAGGATGGTAAAAGAAAGAATTGTAGCAATAATAAGACTGGAATATTTTGGAGGGCCACCGGCAAGAATTACTTGTCGATAAGCATTAATAATGACAGCCATGGGATTTATTTGAAATACAAAACGATATTTTTCTGGAACTAAATCGGCAGGAAAAATAACAGGGGTAACATACATCCATAAAAGTAAAACCATAGACAATAAATATTGAATATCTCGATAAAGAAGATTGGCAGCGGCGAAGAAAAGAGAAAGACCAATTGTGAAGATTTGTTGAATGAAGAATATTGGAAAAATCCAAAGAATATTTATATTAATTGGTATCTGGTAAATAATCATATAGACAATTAAAACAGTGGAAGCAAAAAGAAAATCAATAATTTTGGCAATAATAGTGGAAATTACTAGAATAGTTCTGGGAAAATAGATTTTAGTAATTAGACCACCAGCACTGACCAAAGAGGCGGCAGCGGAAGAAAGAGAGCTAGCAAAAAGAGTCCAAGGTAAAAGAGCAACAAACAGGAAAATAGAATAAGGAATATTACTAGCAGAATTGGTAGGAATGCGCATGATGATAGAAAAAGCGAAAGACATAACCAACATTTGAGCCAAAGGATTTAGAATTACCCAAAAATATCCAAGGATAGATTGTTTGTAGCGGGCTTTAACTTCACGACCAATCATTTGCCAAAGTAATTCACGCCATTTGTGGATAGCTTTTATTTCAGAAAAGAGTTGAAACATGGTTTAGTTTATCAAATCAAAACCCCTCTGTTTCACTTTGTTCAACATCTCCCCTTGATCCTCCTTCGCCAAGGCTACGGACGGACAAAGTGAAATGGAGAAATTAATTATTTTAATTTTTTAATTCTGGTTTTGGCTAGGCCAATATTGTCTGATGGATGTAAAACTTCTGGCATCGTGCCGCCCAATTCTTTGATAGTGTCTCTAACTTTTTTACCAACTTGAAAATGGGTTTGATTGGCCATGGCCTCGCCTTTGATTTGTTCCCGCCTTAATTTAGCATCGGTTTGAGTGGCTCGAAATAAATTTGCGGCTAATTCTTCGCTTCCCATATGATCAAGTATTTTTTGAGACTTTTTTAATTTTTTCTTTTGGTGAATTTCTTGCATTGATAAACCACCATAGAGGCCCATATAACCATAATTGGTAAATGTGCCGTAATTTTTGACACCGGCAATACTGGCGGCCTGAGCCAAATGTTTATTGTGAGCAGTTAATTCATCACGTAAAAATAATCTTTTGTTGTCCTCGATTAATTGATCTTGAATTTCCTGTTTTCGTGTTTGGATAGCAAAATAGGTTTGACCTAATGCAACAACTTCTTTTGAAGGATCGGCGTTTTGCATTATTAGATAGCAGGCATATCGTGATAATTTTATGTCGTTTA
>JBAYMA010000068.1:0-2794 GCA_041663805.1 Candidatus Shapirobacteria bacterium
AACCAACTATTAATTTAAAAATTGAAGATAATGGTCAAGAATTTTTTACCCCATTGGCTGAAATTAAAAATGTGGCCTCTCTCACTGGTGTTCAAACTGCTATCGATTTTGAATTAAATCGTCAATTGGAAGAATTTAAACAAACTGGTGAAGGAAAATCTAAAACTAACAAAACTACTCGTGGTTGGGATGCTGATAAAAATCAAACTTTCTTACAACGCGAAAAAGAAGGCTCATCAGATTATCGTTATTTTCCCGAGCCCGATATTCCTCACATTGCTTTTACCGCCGCCCAAATTGATACTATCAAATCTACCATTCCTGAACTTCCTGATGAAAAAATAATTCGTTATCAAAAAGATTTTGGTCTTAATGATTATGATGCTAATTTAATTACTCAAGATATAAATTTTGCTGCTAGCTTTGAAAAAGCTATTAGTCAAAAACCATCAATTGAAATGGCTAAATTTGTTGCTAATCTTTTTATTGGTTCTCTTAAAACTTATCTTAATGAATCTCAAGAAGAATTAGATATTTATAAAATAAATCCAGAATATTTTAAAAACCTTTTTGATTCAGTTTCTAAATCTGAAATTTCTAGTACGGTTGCCAAACAAGTAATTATTGAAAGTTATACAACTGGTATTGATCCAGTTGAAATTGCCAAATCTAAAGGATTAATCCAAGTTTCCGATTCCGGTGAAATTGAAAAATTTGCTAAAGAGGTAATTACTAATAATCCTAAAGCAGTCGAAGACTACAAAAAAAATTCAATGTCTATCGGTTTTTTAATTGGTCAATTAATGAAAGCTTCAAAAGGATCAGCTAATCCAAAAATGGCCAAAGAAATTTTAGAAAAAATATTATAATAAATTATGTTTGCAGAATCTAGTCCAAATCAAAGATCATCAGAATTAAAAAAAATAATAGATGATTTTATGTCTATAAATTATTCTGATACGAGTCAAATTACTCAAAAACACCTAGATTCAGTTAAGGGCAATCCAAATGCTCCTACACGTCAATATTTAGGTTTAATGCGTACTACTGAAGAAGAATATTCTCATCGCGATGAAATTCTTAGAAGACCTCTTCCTTAACTAACAATTAATTGATTTTTAATCTCATAATTGTTTCTACTTCTTCCATTCCTTTACTAATTTTTTTATTAAACCAAACAGTTTTAATTCTTTTTATTTTTCTAATTTTTTTAATTACTTTAGGATTATCATCAATTACGGTTGCTCCATCTGGAATTTCATTTAAAGAATCCTTATCTAATTTTCTTCTTTTAATAAAAATTAAATCTTTGTCAAAAAAATCAATTATTCCTGAAAATTCTAGTTTTTTTGTTTGATAATCAGTAAAACCTTCTGAATAAATTCCCAATTTATTAGTTTTTTGAAGTTTTTTTAATATATCGACAGTTCCTTCAAAAAGTGATTCTAAATAAAAATCTTTTTTATCAAAAGAATTATCAATTTTTTGACCAGTTTTTTTTTCTAAAAAATTAATTAAATCATCTGGGTAAAAATCAGTATTTTTTTCTAATGTTGATTTATATTTATTCTTAATTTTAATTATCTTTTCCAAAGACAATCCAGTTTGTTCGGCAATATCTGTATAAGCCAAAAAAGATAATTTCTTAGTATCAATTAAAGTATTATCAATATCAAATAAAATGACACCTTTATTTTCCATATCTTTATTTCCCTCAAATGAATAATTATAATTTTCTCTCATTGGCTATATTTTATCGCAGATTCTACTAACTTTTTAAGTTAAAATAGGGAAGTGAGTAATCAAAATTTTTTATTAGAATATCAAAGACTAAATCTAGAACAGAAACTAGCCGTCGATACTATTGAAGGTCCAGTTATGGTTATTGCTGGAGCTGGAACTGGCAAAACTCAAACAATTGCTCTCAGAATTGCCAATATTTTAAATAAAACTGATACTAACCCCAGCTCAATTTTGTGTCTAACTTACACTGATGTGGCCGCTAATAATATGAGAAATCGTTTATTGGATATGATTGGTGCTGATGCCTATAAAGTTAAAATTTGTACCTTTCACGCTTTCTGTAACGACATTATTGGTTCAAATTCACAATATTTTCCTTTTGCTTCCTCCAACCTAAAAGCCATTGACGATTTGGAAACCATCGAAATAATTAAAAACATTATTGATCATTTAGATAATTCTTCACCTCTAATTAGCTGGGGAGATCGTTATTGTTATCAAAAAAGTATTCTCGATTGTCTTCATTTAACTAAACGAGAAAATATTAGCCAAGAAACTCTTTTAAGTTTAATTAAAGATGAAGAAACTTTTTTCAAAAATTGTGGCGATTTTATTACCCAATTAGCTAATGTTCGAGCTACTAAAAATAATTATTCTCAAATTAATCAGATTTTAGATAATTTATTAAATTCCGAATTTCTTTCTGTTAATCTTAAAAGTCATCTTCAAATTATTAGAAGTGGTAACGATAATCTTAGTCAGGTTAAAAATGAAATTCGCAAATTTTATCAAGATTTTGAAAAAGATATTCCTAAGCAAAAAGAATTTATTAAAATTTTTGATTTATACCAAAAGGAGCTCCAAAAAAGATCTCTTTATGATTACGAAGATATGATCTTATTTGTTATTAATGCTTTTAATGATAATCCTGACCTTTTACTCAATTTTCAAGAAAAATATCAATATATCCTTGTCGATGAATATCAAGACACTAATTCCAGTCAGAGTAAAATAATCGATATGTTAGGTAGTTATTATGATAATCCAAATA
>JBAYMA010000069.1:0-2788 GCA_041663805.1 Candidatus Shapirobacteria bacterium
AATTATTAATCGAAAATAAAGCTTATGTTTGTTTTTGTGAATCAGAAACTTGGCGACAAAAAATATGGAAAGGCGAAACTTGTGAATGTCGAGATAAAACTGTTAAGGAACAATTAAAATACTTTAAAGAAATGTTAAACGGAACACTAAAAGAAGGTTCTTGTATAATTAGACTTAAAACAGATCTTACTGATAAAGATACAAGTACACGTGATTTTTGGATTGCAAAAATAGTTGATGATCCAACTAAACACCCTAATAAAAAAACTCATAAAGTTCATGTTTGGCCTGCTTATAATTTAGCTAGTGTTGTTGATGATTATGACATGGGAATTAATTTTACTGTTCGCGGACAAGAACATATTCCAAACGAAAAAAAACAAAGAATGATTGCTGATCATTTTGGTTGGGTTTACCCACATACAATGTATCATGGAAAAATTTCTAAACTTGCAGATATGGTTTTATCAAAGAGTAAAATGAAAATTTTGATGGAAAAAGAAGGAATTCTAAAATATGATGATCCTCGAATGTCAACAATGCAATCTTTTAAAAGAAGAGGATTTAAACCAGAAACTATTAGAAAAATAATTTTTGATTTAGGACTTAATATTAACGAAGCAAAAATATCAACAGAAAACTTTGCTAGTGCAAACCAATCATTTTTAGGAGAAGTAAATACTTTCCCTTTTATTGAAAACAAAATAGAACTGCAAGTTTTAAACTGCCAAAACGGAAAATTTAAAGTATACAATACAGAGATTATAATTGATTCACCAATACAAAAATTTATTGTGGATAAAGATGAAATTAATAAATTTAAATTAGAAGATACTATTCGTCTTAAAGAAGGATTTAATATTAAACTAACTTCACTTAACAATGAATCTGCTTCAGCAGAATTTATTAGTTATGAAAAAAGTGGGTATAAAACAATTAATCACATCCAACTTGGAAAAGAACTTGATGCAACAGTACTTATGTCTGATAATACAGAAAAAAAAGGAATTAGTATTAACTCAATTTTAAAAGAAAAAGGCGAAGTTGTGTTACTTAATAATTTAGGTTATGTTAAAATAGAAACTAAAGAACCTCTTTACTTAGTTTTTGGGCATGTTTAATTTTTTATTAATAAAAAAAGTTATTTGATTTTTGAAGTTATAATTACTCAACTTTTTTAAGTTCTCTTCCGGTTCCAAACCCAGGAGAATTAAAAACAAATTCAGCTTCGGCTGGATTTTGTAAAGCCCATTCAATAACACGAATAGCATTAATTGATTGATGATACATTGTTGGTATATTTTCGTATCTTTTAGCTTTAACACTTAATCGTTCAATTAATTCTCTTCCAGTTCCTTTTTTTATTGCTCTATTTATATCTCTTCTATTAATAACAAGAGTTTGAATAAGTCTTTTAGGAGAAACACCGATTTTTCTACTTAAATTATCCATTCCAACAACTGCACTTCTATCAAGTGTTCTTGTTGGATTCCATTTATAAATTTCACAAATTTTAGCCCAAGCATGTGGGTTACTAACGGCTTTTTCATTAAAAATAACTTTTTGAATTGCAACATTTCTTTGAAGTTTAGCTTCTTGTTTTGCAAGTAAAGCTTTTCCACCCATAGCAGCAACAGCACTTAATCCAAAAGATGTTCCAAAAGCAAGTAATCTATGTCTAAGTTTAATTTTTTTCTTTCCATTAGCAAATTTTAACGCAGAAGCGTTACTATTTAACGGAACAGAATTCTTTTCAGGAGAAATTCTTTTTTTAGTTATAGCCATAATATACTTATAATTATTTTAGAATATAAACCTTTTCACTATAAAAAATTATCAACAACAAACTAATACTTATACATAATAAATTATTTTTTGAAAATAAAATTTAATTTTTTAAAATTCAAAGATATATATATATATATATAAGAAAGAACTTTTAATTTATCATGCAAACAAAAGCTCAAGGAACAATCGAGTACTTGGTAATCATCGCAATAGTAGTAGTGATTTCTTTAGTAGTCGTTGGTATTTTGGTTGGTTTTTTAGGGACTGGTTCTGAGGTTGGTGAACAATCTTCGCAACTTTCTAATTGGAGTAATTTGCTTGCGATTACTGAGACTAGTGTTGATCCTGATGGTAATTATTTAGTAAGACTTGCGAATAATTCGAGTGATCCTATTACTATTGCTAATGTTGCAGTTGGTGATGTTAATGCTAACTTTAGTGAAGACTTGTTTATGGGTGGTGCTCAAAACTTTATAATTCCTAGTGGAGAAGGTTGTGTTGAAGGTGAAAATGCTACTCGTCAAGTTAAGGTTACTTATTATTCTAAGTATGGTGTTCAAAAGACTGAGACTTATCCTGCTAGTACTTTTTTTGATTGTGAATCATATTCTGTGAATTTGTTGGCAAGTAGGTGTCCTCCTTCTAGTGGCACTGATACTAGTGATGCGACTGCGTATGATGCAAACATTTTAGCTAGCGAAACATGTTATGGGTCAGCAGGAACAAAATTAACTGGAAACATTCCAACACGGACTCCTAGTGATTCTTCTACATTTTTTAATAGCGGTTATTATGCTAATGACTTTAATTTAAGCATTATTGATGAAGATTTAAACGCAGATAACATTTCTAGCGGAGTAGAAATATTTGGAATAACAGGAACAGCAAGCGCTGGTAGTGGAGGTGTAGAACTTCATTCTGGACAGTCATCTTACAATAATTATGATGATGGTTACTATGATGGTACTGCTAAAAGTTATGGTGGAGGCACTGGTAATGA
>JBAYMA010000070.1:0-2707 GCA_041663805.1 Candidatus Shapirobacteria bacterium
CTTGTGAAAAAGAGCTCGAGCTTTGATAGCATTTTCAATATAATGAATAGTCTCAAAAGATTGTTCATATAAATTCTTAACGTTTAAAATACGTTCCACTTTACGAATACCATATTCTGAAAGAGTAGCTGATCGAGATTTTTCATCAATAACATAATCAGTAGGTTGGAGTTGAGCGGCAATTTTGGCAAATTCGTAATATTTATCAACCGGAGAATTATTGGGTGAAGAAATAATTAGAGGGGTTCTGGCTTCATCAATAAGAACAAAATCAACTTCATCAACAATGGCAAAATAATGAGATCTTTGAACAATACTGTCTTGATCTGGAGCCATGTGGTCACGAAGATAATCAAAACCAAATTCATTATTAGTACCGTAAGTAACATCGGCCAAATAAGCTTCCTGTCGAGAAATTGGTTTTAAATGAGCTAAACGATCATCAATTTTTTCCGATTCATCGGTGTATTCTGGATCTAATAAAAATGATTGTTCATGAATAATACAAGAAGTAGAAATACCTAAAAGATGGAGTGCTTTAGGATACCAACCAGCACCAACCCGAGTAAGATAATCATTTGGAGTAATAATATGAACTCCTTTTCCAGTTAGAGCATTTAAATATGAAGGAAAAATAACTGAGTGAGTCTTACCTTCACCAGTACGCTGTTCAGCAATAGCTCCTTGATGAAGAGTGATGGCAGACATAAGTTGAACATCGTAAGCTCGTTCTCCAATTGTTCTTTTAATAGCCTCACGAACAACAGCAAAACTTTCCGGCAAAATGTCATCTAGGGTTTTACCTTTGGCTATTTGTTTTTTAAAATAGTCAGTTTTTTGGGATAATTCATCATCAGATAATTTAGTAATTTCCGGTTCTAAATTATTGATTTGATCAACAATTTTTTGATACGACTTAACTCGTTTAGCATTATCGTCAAAAATATTTTTTAGGAAACTAAGCATAGAGTATTTTAACAAAAAAACCTTCATTCGATTCCTCCTAATTTTAGGAGGAATCGAAATGGGGTGGCTCCTCTAGCTTTTGATAGGCTTAATAATATTGAAATTAGTATATGGTTGTAAAACTTTAGGGATGGTAATACTACCATCTTTTTGTTGATGATTTTCTAAAATAGCTAAAACTGCACGATCAGTGACAAGGGTGGCGTTTAAAATATGGACTAATTCATTTTTACCATCTAATTTAACTTTAGTATTTAAACGTCTGGCTTGATAATCACCACAATTACTACACGAATGAGTTTCACGATAGGCATTTTGACCTGGGAACCAAGAATTTATATCGTACATACGACGGTTTGGTTGAGGCAAATCCCCTGTACAAGCCTTAACAACTTGATAAGGAATTCCAAATTCTTGCATTAATTCTTCTTCATTGGCTAACATTTCCAAACACATAGCATCAGAAATTTTATAATCTGGAAGAGTAAAAACATTCATTTCTACTTTATTGAAAAAATGAACACGAAGAATACCTTTCATATCTTTACCATAAGTACCAGCTTCTCGACGAAAACAAGGAGAAAAATTTACATATTTAATTGGGAATGATTTAGTATCTAAAACTTCATCCATATGATAAGGAACAACAGCATGCTCAGAACTAGAAATAAAAATTAGATCATCTTCGGAAGCAGAATAATAAGCATTGAAAAGATTTTTATTACTGGCATAACCACATTTCCATTCGGTATTACTTTTGATCATGGCTGGGGGAATCATACCAATAAAACCTTTTTTAATTAGTTTTTGAAAAGCATAAAACATGACAGCCATTTCTAAAACAGCACCTTGACCTTTGAAAAAACCAAAACGAGAACCAGAAATTTGAGCGGCTTTTTTAATATCGATAATATCTAATTTCTCACCAATATCGGCATGATCGAGAGGTTGAAAATCAAATTTAGGAATATCACCAACGGTTTTATAAACTTCATTTTCAGTTTCATCTTTACCAATAGGAACATCATCAGCTGGAATATTGGGAATTTCTTCTAAAATTAAATTTTGTTTTTCTTCAACTTCTTTTAATTCAATTTCAATTTTTTTTAATTTTTCTTTAATTTCAGTAGCTTTTTTTAATTGATCATCACTAGGTTTATCTTTAAATTCACGACTTAAAATATTTTGATCAGCTCTTAATTTTTCAACTTGGGATAAAAGAGATCGATAATTTTTATCAATATTTAAAATTTGATCAACAATAGAGGAATCTTTCTGGCGATTGGTTAGCGCAGTACGAATAGTATCAGGTTCTTGTCTTAATAAATTAATATTTATCATTAATGAGTTATTTTAACAAAAACAAAAACCAAAAATCTACGCAGATTAAACGCAAAAAATTATTTTATTTTTTTATACATCAAAATTTCATCTACAAATTCACCTTGACGTTTTAGGCCACCAGGTAAACGACCATATTCTATAAAACCCATTTTTTTATATAAGTTTTGAGCAATGGGATTATTACCAAAAACTTCCAAAGTAATTATTTTTAAATCCTTAATGTTTTCAATAGATTTTTGAATTACTAGTTCCATTAATTTTTTACCAATACCCTCACCTCTAAATTTTTTGGCAACGGTTATACCAAAATCACCAACATGATTGGTGGCTCCATAACCAAGACTAATATCACCAATTCCAATTACTTCTTTTTCAACAAAAGCCCCAATAATAACTA
>JBAYMA010000071.1:0-2648 GCA_041663805.1 Candidatus Shapirobacteria bacterium
CTCTGATTCGTCAGGGATTAAGGTAAATTCAGCGATGAGGGTTAAGTCGTAACAAGGTATCCGTACTGGAAGGTGCGGATGGATCACCTCCTTTGAGGTTTTGATAAGGCCATAAACCTTATCCATCTCAATCGTTCATAAATCCGATTTATCGGACAAAGAACGACTTTCTGGTACTAACAGTTTGGCTCTAAATGAATGCTTTAAATTTTGAAATCCTTCGCCATTGGCGGAGGATTTTTTAGTATAATACGACTTACTTTGTATGAATTCAAAAATAGATAAAAATAATCTTCCTCAACATATTGCCATTATTATGGATGGTAATCGTCGTTGGGCTGCTGCTCGTGGTCTTTCGACAGGTGATGGTCATAAAGCTGGAGCTCAAAATTTAGAAAATATAGTTAATCACTGCAAAGATTTAGGTATTAAATATATTACTGTTTATGCTCTTTCTACCGAAAATTGGCGTAAACGTTCAGTTCAGGAAGTCAAAGGTATTTTTGATCTTTTACTAAAAATAGTTAAAGAAAAAAGGGAAGAATATCGAAAATCTGGTATTAGGTTTTTTGTTTTAGGTAATTTTCAAGCTTTTCCACTCAAAGTTCGAGATGGTATTAAAAAAATTATGGATATTGTTTTAGATAAAGAAAGACTTAAATTTAATGTTGCCTTAAATTATGGTGGTCGTGATGAAATAGTTAATGCTATTAAAAATATTATTAAAGATGGAGTTAAACCAGTTCAAGTCAACGAAAAATTAATTTCAAGTTATCTTTATACTAAAGGTCAGCCTGATCCAGATTTGATCATTCGTCCTGGTGGGGAATATCGTCTCTCAAATTTTCTTTTATGGCAAATGTCTTATGCTGAACTTTTTTTCACTGATATTCTTTGGCCGGATTTCACTCCAAAACAACTCGACAAAGCTATCATTTGGTATCAACAACGTAATCGCCGAATGGGAAAATAAAAAATTTACAATATTGTTATTCCCAATATTATTTCTACTAATTGCACTACAAAATAGGAAATAAATATTATTCCAAAACCAATCAAAGCTGCCGTAATTTTTCCTTGTCCTGCCTTTATTTTATCTGGATTTCCTGCTGAGGTCATTAATCCAATTCCACCCATAATAAGCATAAATAATAAAATTAATCCAGCCATTACATATATATATGGTAAAAATTGACTAATAACATCACCAATACTCTTACCTTCAAATTTAAATCCTGTTCCTGAATAATTTGGTAAATTTACTCCTCCGCTTGCCATATTTATTTGTTTATTCCTGGAATTTGTAAAATATTAATTGCAATCAGTCTAAATATAAATAAACCAAAAATTGATACAATCAAACCAATTATTGCTGAAGTAATTGTTTCTTTTGCTCCTTGAACTTTTTTTTCATCTCCACCAGATACTGTTATTAAAATAAAACCATACATCATTAATAAAAAGGAAATTCCTCCGGCTATTCCAAATAACATTGGTAATAACCAACTTACAAAACTTTGCATAGTTACTGGAATACAACCCAAAGCTGTATTTACACCCCCATTTGTACATCCCTCAAAAGGATCTACTCCTAACACTGTCTTTAATGACATGGAAAAAAATGTTGTCACCATTATTAAAAACGATAATAATTTTCGTCTCACCATAAAGTTAGTATAGCAAATGCTAAAATTAAACTGTGAATTTAAATCTCAAAAAATTATTAATTATTATTTTAATATCTTTATCTCTTTTTTTAATTACCAAACCTATTTTGGCTGATGTTGTCGATGATTGTATTAAAAATAATCCAAACGATCAAACAACTTGTATTGATTTAATTAAAAAACAAATAACAGATATAGAAAATAGTATTAGTCCTCTTCAAAAAGAATCAACTGGTCTTCAGTCAAAAATCATTTCAGCCAAATCTCAAATTAACCAAATTGAAAAACAAGTTTCTAATTTAGCTCAACAATTAATTGAAAAAGAATCTGACCTTGAAGTCCAAAAAATATTATTAGGTGAACGAGTCAGACGTTACTACAAAAATAGCAAAAAATTTAATCCTTTAATTATCTTTTTTTCTAATAAAGAAAGTTCTTCTTTACTCCAGCAATATACTTGGTATCAAGCTATTATTAGTCAGGATAAAAATACTATTACCCAATACACTACTGATATTTCTATTCTTGATAAGAATAAAACCAATTTGGAAATTGAAAAAACAAAACTTGCTAGTCTTAAAAAGAGTCTCGAATCCCGTTTTGGATTTTTAGCTGGAGAAATTCAAAAAGCCGAAACCTACAAAAATAAATTAACTCAAGATTTATTAAATTTGGAAGCTAAAAGAATTGCTGGATTAAATTTACCTACCAGCGCTGCTGGGACTATGTCTTGTATCGATGATCGTACCAGAGATCCAGGCTTTGGAACTGGTTTTGCATTTTTTACTTTCGGTATTCCTCATCATGTCGGTCTTAATCAATATGGTGCTTATGGTCGGGCTAAAGCTGGTCAAAATTATAAAGATATTTTAAATGCTTATTTTAATAATATTAATTTTGAAAAAAAATCCAATGTTACCTTAAAAGTTAAAGGTTATGGTTCCGTACCTCTTGAGACTTATTTACTTGGAATTTATGAAG
>JBAYMA010000072.1:0-2592 GCA_041663805.1 Candidatus Shapirobacteria bacterium
CAATTAAAGCACCAATCCAAAGGGCTAAGAAAATAGATATTGGAGTATCTAAAGAATTGTTTGATAAAAACCAAAAAGCAAATAGAGCAATCATTAGAAGTCCACAAGAAAGACCATCTAGACCATCTGTAATATTAAAAAAGTTAGCAAATCCAGTAATTATACTAATAGAAATTGGAACAAAAAACCAACCTAAATGAACAGCTCCTAAAAATGGAATATAGATAAAATCTATATTTAGTTTAAGGAAAATAAGTAAAGAAATAATAGTGGATAAAATAATTTGAAGTATTAATTTATGAATCATTTTTAATCCAAAAAATCCGGTTTTTTTGAATCCAAAAAATTTGTAAATATCGTCGTAAAGTCCAAGTAAACCAAAACTAATGAAAGTGAAAAAGATAATTAAAAGTTCGTAATTCATTTGGTAATTACTAGAAATAAATATTTTAGAAAATTTAATGATGGGAAAAAGCAGTAAAAAAAGAATACAAACAGAAATAATAATTAATAATCCCCCACCAACAGGAGTTCCTGATTTTTGATTATGAAATTTATCAAAAATCAAAGTTCTTATATTTAAGAAATCAGTAGTTGTTTGTTTTTGTCGTTGGAATTTTAATTTATAAAGAATATTAATAAAAGGAACTACTAAAATACCGGTAATTAAAAAAGAAAAAAGTAAAAGACCTAGATATAAATGAATCATAAATTTTTAAGTTTTAATATACTCTATATTAGCACCAAGTGAACATAACCTTTCAGCTAATTTTTCATAACCTCGTTCAATATATTCAACACCATCAATAATGGAAGTGCCTTGAGCAATAAGTGCGGCTAAAGTAATTGAAGCTCCAGCCCGAAGATCATTAATTACAAAATTAGCTGGTTTTAATTTAGTTGGACCATAGATTTTAACTCCATGGAAAAAATCAGGACTATCACTTTCTGGATTAAATTCATAATAATTTAAAGGATCATCAACTTCAGGGTTAAAAAAAACAGCTTTAGCTCCCATTTTTTGAAGATTAATAATATGTTGAAAACGAGAAGAAAAAACTCTTTCAATAATAGAACTACAACCAACTGTTTGAGTTAAAAGAATAGTAAAAATAGCTTGCCAATCAGTCATAAAACCAGGTTCTGGTCCAGTTTCAATATCAATATTTTTAAGTGGTTTAACCCAAGAAACGGTTATTTCATCTTGACCTGGAATTACTTTAGCACCCATCTTTTCAATAACATTAAGAAAAGTTTGAATAATTTTAGGATCACTTCGAAGAATATTAACTGAACCCTTAGTAGCCAAAGCAGCACAAGCAAAAGTGACAATTTCATTTCTATCGGAAATTATTTGATGTTTAGTACCTTTTAAAGAAGAAACACCATTGATAATGATTTTTTTAGGATTTTTAGAATCACGAACAATATTACTTCCCATATCATTTAACATGGAAATTAAATCATCTATCTCTGGTTCTTGAGCAGCATTATCGAGAATAGTTTCACCATTAGCAAAAATTGCCGTCATAATAATAGTTTCAGTAACAGTGTGGGTTGGTTTAATAAAGGTATAGTGAACTGGTTTTATTTTTTCAGTTTCAAAAGTTATTTGACGATCAGTTTGAGTGGTATTTATTCCCATTTTAGAAAAACAATCAAAAAGTCGATCAAGAGGTCTAGCTCCAATTTTATCTCCTCCTGGCATAGGGATAATAGCTTTGCCGGTTCTAACTAGAAGTGGGGCGGCAAACATAAAAGAAGTTCGTGATTTTTCACCAGTACCAATAGGGACAATAGAATTTGTTATTTTTGGAGTAGTAATTTCAAGACAGTGTTCGCCACAATAACTTATTTCTGAACCAATACTTTTGGCTATACTTTCGGTTATTTTTACATCAGATATCTTTGGAAGATTAGTTAATTTAGTAGTTTCTGAACTTAAAATTGAAGCAATTATTTGTTTATAACTGGCATTTTTAGCTCCACGAATGGAAACTTCACCATTCAGTTCTTTTCCTCCGGTAATAATATATCGAGACATAATTATTTTTTAAAATAATTAATAATAGATTTGAAGATATGACTACTAGTAAGTCCACCAGAACTCATATAGATTAAAATGTCATTTGGCATAAGACTATCTTTATAATACTGGATAATTTGCTTTTCGAGAGGAAGATAAATTAATTTTGATCCAATACTTTTTATAAAGTCTTTGGCAGTATTGCGTTTTTCTTTATTAATATTTCGACTAAATTTTAATTGACCTAAAACTATTTCTTTAGCTGGTTTAAATGCTTTTTCTAGTCCAATTAAGCTTTCTTTATATTGATTAAAGGAAGCATGAGATTGAAAAAAAACTTTAATAGTTTTTTGAGGATAATGATCTTTTAAAGCTTTGAGAGTTGATTCAATTCGAGTAGCTGATTGAGCAAAATCATCGAAAAATAAAATATTTTGATAATTAGCGACTTTTTCTAAGCGTCTTTTAACACCTCTAAAAGAAAAAACAGCTTTTTGAATAACACGAGTTTTAATTTTTAGAGAATCGCTAATAGCAACAGCGGCTAAAATATTTTCAAAATTAAA
>JBAYMA010000073.1:0-2587 GCA_041663805.1 Candidatus Shapirobacteria bacterium
CAGTGGGTAAAATAGGAACCTAAAAAAGCTCTTTGTCTAACTCCAAATTTATGTTGTTCATCGACAATAAGTAGGGCAACTTTTTGGAGATTAATTTTTTGGTAAATGGCGGCGTGAGTAGCAATAATTATTCCATTTTTAGGAACTTTTTTAAAATCAATTTTTTTAGAACCAGTGAGTAAAAATAGAGGTACTTTAAACTTTTTTAGAATCTTTTCAAAGGTTTTAAAATGTTGGTTGGCTAGAATTTCGGTAGGAGCAATAATAAGAGATAAAGAATTATTTAGATGGGTTAGAAAACAGGCCAAAATAGCTAAAATAGTTTTGCCTGAGCCAACATCTCCTTGAATTAGTCGATTGGTAATTTTTTGGGAATTGATTAAATCAGATTTGATTTCTGGCCAAACTTTATTTTGAGAAGAGGTTAATTTAAATGGTAATGAATCAATTAGTGTTTGAATTTTTTGGTCTATCTTGGGATTAGTTTTTAAAGTTATTTGAGGGAGATGAGAAAGCCAATCTTTTTTGGTGAGATAGGATCTGATTTGAAGGGATAAAATTTCTTCAACAGCCAATCGATTACGAGATATTTCGAGTGAATTAAAATTGTCAGGAGAATGAATTTGATGGAGAGATGATTTTAAATCAGCTAATTTATATTTTTGGAGAATTGAGAGAGGGAGAGTTTCGGAAATATTTTTTGAAAGTTGAGGTAAATGATTTTGGATAGTTTTTCGAAACCATTTGGAAGTTAATCCCCTAGTTTCTGGATAAACAGCAATTATTTTACCAGTGTGGTATTGACCATACTCTGGGGCAATAATAGTTTTTTTATTTTGAAAAAGAGAAACTGTACCAGCAAAACTGTAAGTGTCTCCTATTTTAAAATTTTTAGATAAATAAGGTTGATTAAACCAAAGTAAATTTATTTGACCAGTTTTATCGGCAACAATGGCTTTTTGAATATTTTTGTGAGAACGGGTAAAAATATTTTGAAAATTGATAAGTTTACCGGTAATAGTGATGGTTTCATTTTCAATAGCTTTGGAAATATCGGTAATATGGGAAAAATCGATATATCGGTAGGGAAAATGATAAATTAAATCTGAAAGCTGATTAATATTTAATTTTTTGAGTTTATCGAGAGTTTTTTGACCGATACCGGGGATTTGAGAAAGGCTATCCATAGAAATAATAATACCAAAAATATTTTTAATTTTCGGGTTTGTTTTGGGTTATTAGGAATTTTTAATTTATGTTATGATTTATTTATGGCGATTAAGACTAAGACAATTCAAAAAATAATTTTGACCATAACTTTGATAGTTTTATTAATGTCAGGAATGATTCCATTCTTAATGGTTTTAATAAATAAATAAGATGGGTTTTCGGATTTGGAAGAGAAAATTTAGTTATTGGTTAGATGTTATGAAAAGAAAAATAAATTTGAAGGAAAAGTTTAAAAGTAAAAATTTTTGGCTAAGTTTTTTTAAAGTTTTACTTATTTTAATAGTCAGTGGTTTTTTATTTTCAATTATTTTGTTTGCTTGGTATTCAAAAGATTTACCTTCACCAACTAAAGTGGTTAGAAGAGATGGTTATTCGAGTAAAATATATGATCGAAATGAAAAAGCACTTTATGATATTTATGATCAAGAAAAAAGAGATCCTGTAAATTTATCTGATATTCCCGATTATTTGAAGAAAGCCACAATAGCAGTTGAAGATAAAGATTTTTATAAACATAAGGGTTTTGATCCATTAACTCCATTTAGAATTATTAAAAATGTTTTTTATTTTGGAAAAGTTACTGGTGGTTCGACTTTGACACAACAATTGACTAGAAATGTATTACTAACAACAGAGAGATCTCTTACTAGAAAAATAAAAGAATTAATTTTATCAATTCAAATTGATGCTAGATATAGTAAAGATGAAATTTTAGGTATGTATTTAAATGAAGCTCCTTATGGTGGAGCTTCATGGGGTGTAGGTCCAGCAGTTTTTCAATATTTTGGTAAATCAGTAAAAGAATTAAATTTAGCTGAGTGTGCGATTTTGGCTGGTTTACCTCAATTACCAAGTGTATATTCACCATTTTCCAAAACACCGACAGCTTATATTGCCAGAACTCAACATGTATTAACGAGAATGGTAGAAGATGGTTATATTAGTAAAGATTTAGCTAATGAAACTATGGAACAGGTCAAAAACTATAAATTCAGTAATAATAATTCGACTATGGCAGCACCACATTTTATTTTTTGGATTAAAGAACAATTAGCCGAAAAATATGGTGAAGATGTAATTGAAGGCGGTGGTTTAAAAATTACCACCACTTTAGATTTGGATTTACAAAATGAGTCTCAAAAAATTATGTCGGAAGAAATTGATAAAGCGGAAAAAATGGGAATAAGTAATGGAGCTGCTTTAATATTGGATTCAACAAATGGTCAAGTTTTGGCAATGGTTGGTTCAAGAGATTATTTTTCAACAAAGACTGATGGAAATTTTAATGTGGTAACTCAAGCATTAAGACAACCAGGATCAGCCATAAAACCAATTACTTATCTGGCCGCAATTAAAA
>JBAYMA010000074.1:0-2523 GCA_041663805.1 Candidatus Shapirobacteria bacterium
TATTCTCCATTGGAAATTAATTCTTTAGTTTGATCTATAAATTCAATATTAAATTTTGGAATCGGTTCGTATATTTTTTTATCAATATTAAAAACTAATTTTTGATCCCCTTCTTTTTTATAAAAACCTTGACCATTTTTATTTCCTAAAAAATTATTTGAAATTAAATATTCCACAAAATAAGTCATTTTAAAAGATTTGTGAGCATTATCATTTGTAAGATTATAAATATTATTAACAATGGCTTTGTGAACATCAAGGCCAACTAAATCAATAGTGGCAATTGGTGATAAACTTCGACCCGTAAACCCTCCTAATAATTTATCCATAAGAGCAATACCGCCCTGTTTCTGGTATTTTTGAGCAAATTGAAGAGTTTCATTAAGGAATTGAAAACCAATTCTATTACCAGCAAATCCTGGAGTGTCATTAGTGATTACAACTTTGCGGTGCAGAGTATTTTGTAAATAATCAAATAATTCTTTTTGAATTTTTAGATCAGAATTTGAACTAGAAATTAATTCACATAAAAGCATTTTGTATGGTGGATTATAAAAATGAGTGCCAAAATAATTAGTATTTTTGTCGAATGATTTGGCTAAATTGGAAATTGATAAACCAGAAGATACGGTGGAAACAATACTGTTTTTTGATTTGTATTTGGCAATTTGATTATTTAACTGTCGTTTTATACCTAAGTCTTCTGAGGCACATTCAAAAATCCAATCACTTTTTGAAACACATTCTTCAATATTGTCATAAGTTTTTGGAATAAGCTGTGTTTTTATTACATCGGATTTAATTGAATCCATGGCTTTATTTATTCCATCTTCGGTTTTTGCCATTTCTCTAGCGACCATATAAATTTTTGCATTTCCAAAGCCAGCAATTATTCCGGCACATTGTGAACCCATTGTTCCATTGGCTCCAAGTATGGTTACTGTATTAATTTTCATAAGGATAATATCTATTATATAATGAATAAGTATTTATTAATAAAACAAAGATGAAATTTAATAATGACTATAAATTAGGTAAAAATGTTGTTTTAGGAAAAAACGTAAAAATTGGTGATGGAACTGTGATTTATGACAATGTAGAAATTGGTGATAATTCCATTATTTGTAATAATTGTGTAATTGGTGAACCTATCAATGATTATTATTCAAATAAAAATTATATTAATCCAAAAACTATTATTGGGGAAAATAGTTTAATTAGAAGTCATTCAATTATTTATGCAGATTCTATTTTTGGTGATTTTTTCCAAACTGGTCATAGAGTAACTATTAGAGAGAATACTAAAATGGGTAATAACTGTTCAGTGGGAACTTTATCTGATATTCAAGGTTTTGTTAAATTTGGAAATTATTGTAGATTGCATAGTAATGTTCATATTTGTCAAAAGGCAGTGATTGGAAATTTTGTTTTTATTTATCCTTATGTTGTTTTGACTAATGATCCAACTCCCCCATCTAATACTTGTATAGGGCCTACTATTGGTGATTATAGTCAAATTACGACAGGTTCTTTAATTATGCCAGGTATAAAAATTGGAGAAAATTGTTTAATTGGAGCTGGTAGTGTGGTTACTAAAGATGTTGAAAGTTTTAGTTTGGTTTTAGGTGTTCCAGCTGTTAAGAAATGTGATATTAGGGAAATTGAATCAAAAGAAAAAAAAGGAGAAAAACATTATCCTTGGATGTGTAATTTTAATCGGGGAATGCCTTGGAAAGATATTGGTTATGAGAAATGGCTAAAAATTAAAAAATTTGAATAAGCAAATTTATGAAAAGTATGTGATATAGAAATATATATAGAGAATTTCTACCTAAAAATATTATAGGAATTAATATTTTTTGAATTTTATATAAATATAAATTATAAAGTGAAAATATTAATGAAAATATTAATAGAGAATAAATTATAAGTAGTCCATTTGGAGGGTTTGACCAGGATTTGGGTATTAAATTTAATATTTCAAAAATAATTAATGAAAAAGTTGATACTTTTATTAAAAAAATACAAGTTATTTTTTTAATAAATATTTTTTCATATTTTTTAAAGAAAAATCCTAAACTATATAGAAAAAGATAACTACCACCTAATATTACATTACTTCCTCCTTGGTATATTGTTCCTATTTTAAATTTATTAAGAAAAAATGAAAATAATAAAAATAGAATAATAATAAAAATATCAAAAAAAATAGATTTTTTGTGGTTTATTATTTTATATATAAATATGGAACTAATGATTAATTCCATATAAAACAATACAAAATAAAAAGGTGCAGAGCCTGAAAATGTTATTAATTTTTCATAAAAAAAATTAAAATCAAAATATTTATTATTGTAAATGCAATAAATAAAAGTGGCAATTGAATATGGTATAAATATTTTTAACAATCTTTTAAGAAGATAAAACAAATTATTTAATTTGTTTTTTTGAATTGAAATTGCTGATGTAAATCCAGCTATAAATATAAATAATGATACTGAAAAAGCTGTAAAATAATATAAA